>CAZSME010000212.1:0-2569 GCA_964607665.1 uncultured Nitrospirota bacterium
TCCACCGGCGCGCCCCATTACCTCATCGGGGTCGACGAGGTGTCTAAGGTGATTGCCGCACGACAGAATCGGCCGATCTTTTTTATTGATATCTCGGTCCCTCGAAATATCGATCCTGCGGTCAATGCGTTGGATAACGTCTTTCTGTACGATATTGATGATCTGAAACTCTCGGTCGAGGCCAATATTCGGCTGCGCGAAGCGGAAGCCCTAAAGGCGGAAGCGATTATTACAGAGGAGATCGAGCAGCTCACCCGCTGGTTTAAATCGTTAGACGCGGTTCCAATGATTGTGGCCTTAAAAGAGAGGGCGGAAACGATTCGGCAGGAGGAGTTGCAACGGGCCAAAAACCTGATGGAAAACCTGACCCCCGCGCAACGCGAGGCGATGGAGGCGCTCACCTCCTCTATCGTGAACAAACTCCTGCACGGCCCGCTGACCGCGCTGAAAGAAGAGGCCCACGGGAAAAATGGCTCGATTATTTTGGAGGCCGCCCAAAAACTGTTTCTTTCGCAGGAATCCAAAGCAATGCCCACGCAGGACAACGAAGGAACGGATCGGGATAAAAGATGAGATTACGGATCGGAACGCGAGGCTCCCCGCTGGCCCTCACACAGACAAACCAGATTGCCCAGCAACTTCGGGAACGGGGGCTTGATATTGAAGTCCAAACCATCAAAACCACCGGCGATATCATCCTGGATGTTCCGCTTTCCAAGGTGGGCGGAAAAGGTCTTTTTGTTAAGGAGATTGAAGAGGCCCTGTTAAACGGCACGATCGATCTTGCGGTGCATAGCATGAAAGATATGCCGGCCCAAATACCGGAGGGGCTTCATATCGGGGCGATTCCGAAACGGGAAGACCCGCGCGATGCACTGATCTCCAGAGAAAAGATCCCATGGAAAAAACTGTCTTCCGGCTCTAAGGTCGGCACCTCCTCCCTGCGGCGACAATCGCAATTGAAACGCTTGCGTCCGGACATTTTATTTCTTCCGCTTCGGGGTAACCTCGATACCCGTTTGCGCAAACTTTCGGAAGGAGCGATCGATGCGATTATCCTGGCCGCCGCGGGCCTTCATCGGATCGGTTGGGAAGATCGAATCACCGAATATCTCTCGACTGCGGTTAGCTTGCCCGCGATTGGCCAGGGGGCGTTGGCCATCGAATGTCGAAAGGACGACGCGTTCGTTAACACGGCGATTGCCGCGTTGAACGATCCGGATACCGCTTCCGTTTTGGCCGCGGAACGGGCATTGCTGATCCGTTTAGAAGGAGGGTGTCAGATCCCGATTGCCGGATTCGCGGAAAAAAAGGGGGCTTCGATCACACTCGAAGGGTGGGTTTCCAATCTCGATGGAACCGAAATTATCCAAGAGAAAAAAACCGCGCCCGTAGAGCAGGCCGAAGCCTTGGGAAAAGCGGTGGCCGAATCGCTTCTGACACGGGGGGCCGATCGAATCCTCAAGGCCCTTTTAGAACAAGCCCGATCCGAAGAAGGCGCGCCATAGGTTTCACGAAGCCGGACTCCACCCTGCCATAGAAAACCGGTGCCGGTTATAGTATGATGGCGCCGATGGTCTTCTACTATTACGAAGAAGCGATGAAACCGGTCACCAAGGTCTCCGTGGATGGGCTTGTGCCGAACAGCTTCCACTTAAGCCACTGGATCGGCAATGCAACCCCGCCGGCACTGAAAGCCGATACGGCGACCGAGATCGCGCTTAATTTTATTTCCGGGCATCACCATAAATCGCTTTTTCCTTACGCGAATATCATCACGAATAACCACTTTGATACCGATGGCCTTTTGGCGGTCTTCACTCTGCTTCATCCCAGACAGGCGGAATCGATTGCCCCCACGCTGATCGCCGCGGCCGAAGCGGGCGATTTCTGCTCATTTTCTTCCGAAGAGGGGGTACAGATTCATCTGATGATTGAACGGCTTTGTCAGGCTCCAAACTCTCCGCTACGGGAAGGGCTTGTCTTATCTTCCGGCCCCAAAGAAGCGTTCTACTATAAAGCGCTTCTCCCATTACTGCCGGATCTCCTGAAGCAACGCGAGACCTACCGGCATCTTTGGAAAGACCCGTTTGACCGGATTTTGGCCTCGATGGCGCTGTTTGAAAAAGAAACGATTGGGATCGAAGAGTTTGAAGAGGAACGATTAACGGTGATCGTTGATCATGTTCGGCCCGCGCGGCAGGCGATCGATTTTTATAGCAAGGGGGATCTTTTTCTGATTGTTGAGGATCAGGAACAGTACAACAAACGGGGCGGATACGGCTATGAACTGTTGTACCGTTACTATGCGTGGGCCGATACGGTGAGACGGCCGATGATCCCCCGTATCCCGATGGAGCATCTGGCCGAGCATCTGAATCGGGAGGAGGGGATCGGAGCGAATGCGCCGAGGCGTGGGAGATGGAAGGCCCTCCCTTCCGGACCGCCCCCCAATACCGCCGCATTGGTTTTCACCGATAACGCCGGAAACCGCTGTTTGAGCCGGATTTCCCCTGATGGTGTGACCCAGGCTGTTTTATCGTGTCTTCAGAAGGCCCACCGGGACGTG
>CAZSME010000213.1:0-2568 GCA_964607665.1 uncultured Nitrospirota bacterium
ATGCCGGAGAGGGCGGCAAGAGAGCCCACAGACCGCTCGGGGTGCGGCATCATGCCTAAAACATTGCCCGCCTTGTTGCATATCCCCGCGATATTGCCGATTGCGCCGTTCGGGTTCGCCTCTTCCGAAACCCGACCGGTTTCGTCGCAATAGCGAAAGAGAATCTGATTGTTTTCTGTTAAGTCAGCCAAGCCCGACGCATCGATATAGTAATTTCCTTCGGCGTGGGCAATCGGCATTCCAACAATTTCGTCTTTCTCGTATTGGGATGTAAAGCCGTTGTTATTTTGGACGGTAACGTGAATCGACTTACAGATAAATTTTAACGATTTATTGCGTAATAAAACGCCGGGGAGAAGACCGGCTTCGGTTAAGATTTGAAAGCCGTTACAAATGCCCAGCACAAACCCGCCCGAGTTTGCAAACCGGGTGACCGCGCTCATGATCGGTGAGATACGGGCAATCGCGCCGGTTCGGAGATAATCCCCATAAGAAAACCCCCCGGGCAGGATAACGACATCCAGATCGGGAAGTGTTTCTTCCTTATGCCAGATGAAAAAGGCCGTCTCGCCCACCACCTGCTCAATGGCGTAGCGGCAGTCGGCGTCACAATTGGATCCGGGGAAGACGATAATTCCAAAGCGCATACTATGTTTCCGAAAGGGCGTAGTGATTTAGAATTTCATCCACAACTTTATAAAGGGGCACAACTTTGTCCGCAACGCCCGCCTCCACCGCGGCACGCGGCATACCATAGACCACCGCGGTTTCTTCCGACTCCGCAAAGGTGGTTCCCCCACGGGCCTTGATGTCGGTCAACCCGGCCTTGCCATCGTACCCCATGCCCGTTAAAACGATACCCAAAACCTCCGATCCAAAAATATCGGCCGCGGAGCGCATCATTCGATCGACGGAAGGGACATAAATATCCTCCTCGCTGGCCTCGTGGAGAAGGGTATAAACCGCTCCGCCCCGTTTTTCAAACGAGAGATGCGATCCTCCCCGCGCAATATAGACCCGGCCATTTTCCAGCTTCTCCCCCCCCTGGGCTTCCATCACCGGCAGAGATGATTTCCGATTCAGCGTTTCGGAAAAAGATCGCGTAAAATCTTTGGGCATATGTTGGGAAATGACGATGGGGACGAAGAGTTCTTGCGGCAGCCGTCCAATAATTTGATACAGGGCGTTGGGCCCCCCTGTGGATGCGCCAATGGCCAGTAAACCGGAAAGGGGCCTTAAGACCCGCTCCCGTGGTTGGACCCGGACCGGCGCCGCGATTTTATGCGTCAGTTTTTCATGGGAAATGGTTGCCGCCGCCTCAATCTTAAAGATAAATTCTCGTGAGTGTTTGAACCAGGTTTCATGCAGACGAAGTTTTCCGAGGAAATCGCAGGCGCCCAATTCCATCGCCTTAAAAACGTTTTGGGAGTCGACAAGCCCGGAAAGAACCACGGTGGGGGTCGGACAATGGACCATCATCCAGCGAAGGAACGTAAACCCGTCCATGTGCGGCATTTCAAGGTCAAGCAGAATAACATCCGGACGTTTCTCCAGAATGAGTTTCATCCCTTTCTCGCCATCTTCCGCCAATCCGACGACATGAAGATGCGGATGACCCGCGAGCATGGAATTGATCAGGGACCGAAAGGTGCTGGAATCGTCGATAACCGCGATCCGGATGGTCTTTTTCTTCATGGGCGAATGTCCAACCGGCTGAAGTAGTCGGGCCGGGCATCCGTCGTTAAGGCCTTTTGATAGAGAAGATCGTTCTGATAATGTCGCAGCGAGAAATCGGTGGAAAGGGAAAGCAACGATTCCGAATGGCCCAGGAGCAAAAAGCCGCCTCCCTTGAGTTTTTGATAGAATTCATCGATGATCCGTTTTTTGGCCGCCGTGTCAAAATAGATAATCACGTTTCGGCAGAAGATCGCGTCCATCTCCGGCAGCAGACCCCATTTCTCCTTTTCGTAGAGGTTCAGATGCAAAAAAACAATCGGGGCCTTCACCGCGTCGTGAATGCGAAATCCCGCTTCATCTTTTGTGAAATAGGTCTTTTGAAAGTACGGTTCGGTGGATCGAAACGAGGTCTCGCGATAGATGCCCCTCCGGGCCGCCATCAAGGCCGTTCGGCTGACATCGGTCGCGTAAATTTCAATGTTAAAGTCACGGAAGTGTGGATTTTCCATAAACATCATTGAAAGGGTATACGGTTCTTCCCCCGTGGCGCAGCCCGCGCTCCAAATCCGAAGCCGTTTTGACTTTTTCTCCCGTTCCGCCAATTCCAACATTACTTCATCCATAAAGGTATCAAGCTGTTTTTTCTCCCGGAAGAAATAGGTTTCATTCACGGTAATCGCGTCGATCAACGCGTTCATCTCTTCGTCCTTGTTTCGATCGTATTTCAGAAAGTAATAGTAGTCGCCAAAGTTCGTCAGCCGCCTTTTTTTGATATTTTGTTGCAGCCGGCTTTCCAGAATATTCTTCTGGTCGTCGGCGAAGAAAATGCCGGTGGCCTCATAAATAAAGTCCCGCATGACTCGGAACATCGCATCGGTCAGTTCAATGGTA
>CAZSME010000214.1:0-2568 GCA_964607665.1 uncultured Nitrospirota bacterium
CCCCCGCAATCGGGGGAGGGCTAGGGTGGGGGCACTGGATTCCGGAATGACAAAAATATTTCGTAATTAAATTATCAAAGCACTCGGTCTTAACATGGCATCCGGAAGTTATTACGAAACACTCGGGGTGGATCAAAACGCCTCCGAGGAAGAGATTAAAAAGGCCTATCGAAAGCTGGCCATAAAATATCACCCGGATAAAAACCTTGGGGATAAATCGGCGGAAGAAAAATTTAAGAGGCTTAATGAGGCCTACAGTGTACTGAGCGATTCGGAAAAACGTAGGAATTATGATCTCTTTGGCGAGGCCGGTATCAATGGCATGGGCGGGGGCAGAGGAGGCATGGGCGGCTTCGGTCCGGGGGGCGGTTTTGCCGATGTCTTTGGCGATATTTTTGAAGAGTTTTTTGGTGGTCAAGCGGGTGGGGGTACTCGAGCGGGGGCGCGAAGACGGGCACAGCGAGGCGGCGACCTTCGATACAGTTTGACCCTTTCTTTTGAAGAGGCCCTCTTTGGAAAAGAGGTCGAGATCAAGCTCCGCCGGCCGGAGCCGTGTGCCCAATGCGAGGGCACGGGCGCGAAGGGGGGGCGAAGCGGTGGCGGCCTCAAAACCTGTTCGACCTGCGCGGGCGCCGGTCAGGTCCGTTTTCAACAGGGCCTTTTCGCGGTAAGCCGCACCTGTCATGCCTGTCATGGACACGGTCAGGTCATCAAGGAGGCCTGTCCCCATTGTCATGGAGACGGGCAAACCACTCGCGAAAAAACGATTTCAGTAAAGGTACCTCCGGGCGTTGATAATGAGACAACGCTTCGTGTCAGTGGAGAGGGCGCGGCGGGTGGCCACGGCGGTCCGCCTGGAGACCTTTTCGTGGTCATTTCTGTCGCGGAGGATCCCCGATTTCAACGAGAAGGGAATGATATCCTCTGTGAGGTCCCCATCAGTTTCATTAAAGCCATTTTGGGTGGAACCGTATTGGTCCCAACAATCCAAACGAAGGGCGAAACAGTAATTAAAATTCCGCCGGGGGTACAAAATGCCAAGCTCTTTCGACTCAAAGGATTGGGTTTCCCCAGTCTGAAGGGCCATCGTATTGGGGATCAGATCGTTAAAATTCGGGTGGAGATACCCACAGAGCTGACCGATCAGCAGCGATCGATTTTGGAAGAGTATGCCCGGGTCTCTGGAGAGACGCTGGAACCCCAATCCAGCAAATTCTTCGAGAAGGTGAAGACCCTCTTTGAATAAGCCGTAGGCCGTTTGTGCCTGTTTATTTCATTAACAACGATGACATTGTTGGCGAGACGATTCGCATCGGGCCTCCGTTATCCCATCACTTAATTCGTGTCCTGCGATATCAGAAGGGGGATATACTGACCCTTGCCGACGCGGATTTTCCTCAACGATATCGCGCAAAAATCACCACGGTCTCATCAACGAATTTGCGGCTTGAAATCCTGCAACACGAATGGGGTCCGGCTCCCCGTGGGCCACTTCTTCGTATGGGCATGGCGTTGATTAAGGGAGACGGCATGGATTGGGCGATACAAAAGGCAACGGAGCTGGGTGCTTCGCGGATTTCTCCGCTGATCACGCGGTATGTTGTCGCAAAGCCGCGTGCCGATCGGGTGGAGCATCAGCAAAGACGATGGCGCGAGATTGCGAAAGAGGCGGCCCAACAGTGCGAACGATGGGCGATTCCTCAAGTCGATCCCCCTCAACCCCTTGAGGCGTTCCTGCCCGAGACCGCGGACTTTCAACTTATCTTTTGGGAAAAGGCCCCTGTTACCCCTCTCTCTCCACCGATTCAATCGGCGCTGAATCGGTCCCCGAAAACGGGGACTCTTTTAATTGGCCCCGAGGGAGGCTGGGCGGAGGAGGAGGTGGATCGGGCAAAACAATGCGGATATCTTCCCGTGTCATTAGGGGAAAGGCTGCTTCGTGCCGATACCGCCGCGTTGACTGCCCTTTCGATTGTTCAATACGAGATTCAAAACAGACAAGGTTAAGAGTATGGATAACATTGATAAACCGGCGATCACGGACGCAGGTTCAGAAGAGGGAATAACAGAAACACCCCCCTCACCCCCATCTCCACCGGTTTCTCCGTTGCCGCCCCCGGCGGTCCCAATGGGGTCGTCACCGGGTTCGGACGTGCCATTGCGCCCCGCCGGTTTCACGCGTCGAGCCCTGGCATTTATCATCGACTACGGCATTGTCATCCTTCTCTATCTTCCACTGGCCCTTGCAGGACTGGCGGGAATAGAGTTCTCCGGAGGAGGCGCCTTTTTACCGGCGTCCTCATACAGCGCCCCATTTCTTTCCGCGGGACTTGTTCTGTTCATCGGGTATTTTACCTTTTTTCATGCCCACGAAGGACAAACTCCGGCAAAACAGATCTTACGGATTAAAGTGGTAAATCGCGAGGGGGTGTTGCTTTCTCCTGGGCTTGCCTTTTTGCGGTCGCTTGCCTATTTGCTCTCATTCTCTTTTTTAGGGATGGGGTTTTTAATGGCGATTTTTGGCAAGAAAAAACGGGGTTTGCACGATTTCTTAACCGGCTCTCTTGT
>CAZSME010000215.1:0-2544 GCA_964607665.1 uncultured Nitrospirota bacterium
CGGTATGCGCCACCGCGATTTTTTGAATGGGGGATAGAGAGGAGATCGATTCCATTGATATAAGCAGGCTTGACCGTAACAAGGGGATAGGGTGAAAGTCAATTTGGGGGCCGCGATTTGAACCCGATTACTTTTTGTCGTATTATCTCGTTGGCCCTTCTGCTTAAATAGTATGGACTTTGTACGTAAAATTCCACCCCTCTCCCTTTTTTTCGATCTGTTTTTATTTTTCGTTTTTGCTCAAGACGTCTTCGCAGGCCTCCCATCGGACGGATGGAAGCATATCACCGAAGAAAATATTCGTGATGGATTTCGTGCGATGGCATGGTTTGAAGTGGTGACCACGCATGATGTGCCCACAAAATCTAAAAATCAGAAGGATCAGCCCAAGACGCTGGAATATCACGATCGGGTCACCTATCGTCTGGACCCGGACGAAGATGCCTACCAGATTGAATCAGAAGAATTGAGGCATATTCGGTGGGTCACCCTGGGATGGAAAGAAGGCCGGGACAGATCTCCGTTTGTTTTTGATCTTTATCTTCATGGAGAGATCGATGCCCCCCACCAATCTGGAAGGCGCGGTGGGGAGCTGGCCCTTCGTGTGGCGAACCTGGATATTCGTAAGTTTCTTCACCCGTCGATTGCCTCTTTTTCGGACGATCAACCCTTCATCCGGCTTCAAGCCTATTTCGAGGAGTTCTCCCGGAAGGCCAAGATCATCTACCCCGTGCAATATCACGCATTCAAGGCCGAGCCGTCCGATATCGTCCAGGATATTTCCCGGCGGATATCGAGTTTGGTGCTGGTGAACAACTGCCGTGAGCCGGGAAATTACGAGGTTCAGATTCGCGATGGTTTGGGCCGGTATCTCCTCCGTGGAAATTTCAGTTTTCCAACGAACGCGTACAACGATATGCTCACCCGTTTTCACGGAGTGGGCATTGCGGAACAAGGGACCGGGATTGGGGTTCCCAATACGATACGCAATCGCGAAATATTCCGTTACTGGGACAGCTTTCTTCCCTGGAAAAGAATGAAATCGTTCCCAAAGGTCGGGCTTTCGGCCCTCTCCGCGATTCGTTATCCGCGCCATCAGAATGAAGCAGAGAAGGAGAAACCGATCAGAGGGCCCATTGAAGTCGCTGCCGGACGTATCCCGTTTTCGGAATATGAAATGGAAAGGGAGGTAATGATGAAGTCCGGCTACCACCTTTTAGGCCGAGAGCCGCTTTCTTATGTCCTTGTTGATCCGAAACATCCTCCTCCGACGGGTTTTGAATCGCCGGACGGCTCTATGCCGGCAATCTATTGGGCCAAAAATTCGGGAAAGGTTGTTCCCTACTCGTTTCGAACGTTTGAAGATATTCAACGGTACGATCTGTTTCTGTCCGCGTTTGATCTAAACGGCGTCTATATCGGTAAGAGTGATCTTGTTGCGGCGTATGATAAAGAACGAAAATCCGGGCGCTGGCATTTTAATTTCCGGTACCTGGGCGGATTAAACCGTTTCGAAATGCGGGAATGGGAGGAGGGGTATACGGAACTTCGCCTGATCAATGACGCCACAAACGAAAAGGCGATCCATTTTATTTTTGGGAATTTCCGGCTGAATCCGGGGGAAGAAGCAGAGTTTTTATTGGGGTTGGGCACACAGCCCTTGATTGCATCGTACAATCACAATCCGATTTCTGCCCCTCTTCTTTATGCATTTGCCTATAGCGCGGATGAAACGATCCTGGATCATCATGACCGGGGCATTGGCGTCGAGAAGGTTTATATCGAACGCATTGATGAAGTGTCTTACAGGGTTCGCTTAATTTCGTATGAACGGATTCTTCCGGTGTGGGAGGGGGTAATCCGAATGCCATCGGATAAGATGTGAGTTTGTGTTAATGCCGTTCATGTGACTTTAGCAAAAACAGTCACTAAAGTGGCAGGGTGTTACCGACATCTATGCAACGGAGGAAGTAACGTGAAACGGGATTTGACGCGCAACATATCGTTCTTCTTTTTTCCCCTTATTGCCATAAATCTCAAATTGATTTATTGGGAATACAGATCGAGGCTTACCTGTTCTCTGGTATTGTTGATTCTTATCGTCGGTTGCGTGAGTGGCTGTGACAGGAACTCCGGCCGTCCTAACGCTGGAACGGAAAAGGCCACGATTCTGGAAAAAGAGGAGAAGGCCTCAGAAGTCTTGGTTATCTTGGAGAACGGATCGCGTATCGGTGGGGTCTCCCTGACAATTCATTATGATAAAACCCATCTCTCATACCGTAACGAGATGACCGATGCGCTTCAGGCAACCGGAAACGCCGCCGGCGCCACGATTCTTGCCAACGATACCGGATCGGAACTGACGATCGGGCTGCTTCATAAGACCGGATTTGATGCCGGAGAGATTGCGCGCGTTGCCTTCCAGGCCAACGGATCGGTCCTTCCGGATGCCTCCTCTTATAAGGTCACCGCGCTTACGGCGGCAGACGTGATGGGAAATCCGATTCCGGGAGTCACCGCGTCGCTAAAAGTGACAGAACGATA
>CAZSME010000216.1:0-2528 GCA_964607665.1 uncultured Nitrospirota bacterium
GATGAGTGACTACGTTGAATATCTGAAAGAAGTCTTTGAACGGTTCGGGCCGATTGCGGCGCGGAAGATGTTCGGCGGATACGGCATATACCATGATGGATTGATGTTCGCCATCGTCGCGGATGATACGCTTTACTTGAAGGCGGATGCTGAAAACGCACGTTATTTTGAGCAAGCGGGACTTGCCCCCTTCGCGTACAACAAGAGTGGAAAATCCATAAAACTGTCTTATTATTTAGCGCCCGATGAGATGATGGAGGATCGCGAAGAGGCGGCAACCTGGGCCCGCCGTTCGTTTGAAGCCGCGCTGCGTTCCCAAGCATCAAAGAGCAAGTCGAAGCGAAAAAAATGAGCCGCGATTCCGACAACACCCTGCAAAAGCTTCGCAACCTTGGACCCACGTCCGAAGCGATGTTGTGTCGGGCCGGCATCACGACGGTGGCGCAACTGCGGAAGCTCGGTGCCGTTCGGGCATATATGAAGGTGAAGGCCTACGGGGCCTCCCGTGCCGGCAGCGCCGCGCCATCACTCAATTTGTTGTGGGCCATCGAAGGGGCACTAACGAACCGCGACTGGAAGGAGGTTGCGAAAACCGATCGTCTTCCGTTACTCATGGAGGTGGAACGGCTCGAAAAAGGAACAGGCCTGAATCAATCATAGGGTTAGATGACAACCGACTCCTTGAGTTGTCTTCCCTCGGCGAACCGTTCAAGGCGAAGCGGCGTGGGATCAATCGTTTCAGCGCGCCCGTTTATAATCATCTCCGCCATCACCTTTCCTACGGCAGGGGAATGCATCACCCCATGGCCTGAAAAACCGGCCGCGATGTAGAACCCACGTAAGTCGTTGGCCTCGCCAATAATCCCATGATGATCGGGGGTTGTCTCGTAGAAACCGGCCCATGTTGTCAGCAAGGCTGCCTGTGAAAGGAGGGGAAGGCGCACCATCGCCTTTTCGATAATCGTCCTGTTGTACTCTTCGTCGACCCCGGACAAGAACCCTTTGGGCTGGTTTGGATCGGCCCACCCGATCAGAAGGCCGCCGGACTCCTTGTGCATATAGATACCGGTATCGATATCCACCAGCATCGGAAACCGATCGGCCAGCGGAAGCGGATGCGTTACAATCACCTGCCGACGCCACGGAAAGACGGGGAGGGTTACCCCGGCCATCTGACCAATTTCGGCTGCCCACGGCCCTGCGGCATTCACCACGTTTTGCGTGGCGATCCGCCCTCGATTGGTTACAACCGCGGTGACATGGCCATCGGATGTCTCAATGGCTGTAACGGTCGTCTCCGTAAACGTCTGTCCGTCCTGTTCTCGAAATATTTTTTCGTAGGCGGCAAGAAGGGACGCGGTTTCAACGATCCCGTCTTGTTGGCAAAAGGTACCACCGAGGAGGTCCTCGGCATGAATGTGGGGGAGGATCTTTTGTATCGCATCGGGTGTAATAAATTGTGAAGGAACACCGAGGGCGTTTTGCAGTGCGATACGCTTTTCAAACGCGTTTTGTTGTTCTCTGTTGGAGGTGCAAAAAAGATAGCCGATCGGCTGGTAGTGCGGGTTGTGTCCCTCCAATGCGCTTTCCCATTGTGCCAGCATCTGAATGCTTTTGAGCGAAAAGCGGATATTGATTTCGGAGTCAAATTGCGCCCGCACGCCGCCGGCGTTTTTTGCGGTGGACTCCTGCCCGGGCAGGCGGTTTCGTTCCAGCAGGACGATATTCGACCCCCCCAACTTCGCGCAAAATGCCGCGACCGACGTACCGATAATCCCTCCGCCGATGACAACAATATCGGCCTTTGCTGGAAAAGGGGGAAGATCGGGATGTGGCATACGCTAACCGTTATATCGCACGAGAACGCACGAGATATTGTCGACGCCGCCGTTCTGGTTGGCTTTGTCGACAAGATTTTTACAAAGCTGTTGAAGCGGAAGACCGGAGGCAAGAGACGTTTCTATTTGTTCATCGCGCACCATATTGGTCAGGCCGTCACTGCAAAGGAGAAAAAGGTCATCGGGGAGGAGTTCTTCTTTGCGGATATCGACGATGACCTTCGGCTCGATGCCAACGGCCCGGGCAAGAACATTTTTAAATTTTGACTGGATAGGCGGGGCCCCTTGTTTCGCCGCCATCGCGCCGAGGGAGTGATCCACGGTAAGCGGTTCCAGCCGCGCGGTTCGGATCCGATACGCCCTGCTGTCTCCGACATGGGCAATGATGGCTTTCCCTTTCTGGATATAAAGGCCGACGATGGTCGTTCCCATCCGCACTGTTTTATCCCCGCCTGCGTAGGCTTGAACCCCAACACGATTACGGCCGGATTGAAAGATATCGGTGTTCGCGCGTTGAATGATTTCTGCCATTGAAACCAACGTCCCGTCTACATCCTTAACATATGATGAGATGATCTCAATTGCCATTGCGCTGGCCACCTCGCCAGAGGCATGTCCGCCCAATCCATCGGCGACAAGATAGAGCCCCAGGGCATCCGATAGAAAGATCGCATCCTCGTTGTGGTCTCG
>CAZSME010000217.1:0-2500 GCA_964607665.1 uncultured Nitrospirota bacterium
GACCGGCAGCGGCCCCGCGCTTCTGCTTCTACATGGCCTGTTCGATTCCCTCCATACATGGGATCGGTTGGTCCCGCTTTTGTCGCCCCATTTCACCGTCTTCGCAATCGATCTTCCGGGGTTTGGAAAATCCGAACTGCCACCGGCGTGGACCCGATCGATCGCTCAAACCGTTGATGCGGTCAAAACCATTATCAACACAACCTCAAATGAAACGGTCTCGGTTGTCGGAAGTTCGATGGGCGCGGGGATCGCACTTGCGCTGGCAGAAAACCAGCCCGACAAAATCGATCGGATCGTTTTAATAAACCCGTATGGCCTGCCGGTTCCCCCGCAAATCCTTGCGATGACGCGCAACCGTCTGATAAAAAATACGCTGCCGTATTTCGCAACAAGCCCTTTTCTCTTAAGACAAATCGTCCGAACGATCTACTCACGCTCCCTCTACAATAGTCACTTAATGACCGAAGCGTTGGTCCAACAAGTCGCCACCCCTTTTTCCTCGCTTGAAAGGAGGAAAGACCTGATCCGGTTTATCTCGGCGATGACCATCGACGAAATTCGTCAAATCGATCGGGGCCTCCCTTCGCTCTCAAAGCCTGTTTTAATCGTGTGGGGCGAAGAAGATCGTTGGCTTTCGGTCGCACACAAGGAGCACCTGATCAAACGGCTCCCTTCGTGTCGCCTCGTTCATATCCCCGCTTGTGGCCATCTCCCCCAGATGGAAAAACCAGAAGCCGTCGCCGAAGCCGTCATCTCTTTCCTAAAGCCGGTTGGACGTTCCGATCCCGCCGGCATATAATCCACCGATGTTTTCTAAACGCGCGGCTTATTTTCAAGGAATTCCCAACCGGCTTTATCGCGAGCGGGATCAACGGATTCGGGACGGAAAACCGGTCATTGATCTTTTCTCAGGCAATGTCAACCGGCACGGCATCCAATACCCATCCTCGCTGTTAAAGGAGGCGTTTCGTGCCGCGACCGCTTTTGCAAAGACCTATCAGCCGAATCCGTTGGGGCAGCCGATCGCCCGTCTTGCGATACAAAAATATTATCAAGAAGAGGGGGTGTCGATACCGGCCGAGCAGATCGTTCTGACCCCCGGCACCAGCCTCTCCTATCTGTATCTCTTCAAACTGCTGGCCAATCCGGGAGACGAAATCCTCTGCCCCACGCCAACCTATCCGCTCTTTGACGCGATTGCCAACCTTTGTGACGTTAAAATGGTTTCGTACCGGCTGGTTCCAACAGGTGAACGGTGGCCGATCGATTTTGATCATCTTAAAACCAAGATCAACGCGAAGACCCGCGCGATTGTTCTGATCTCGCCGCACAACCCTACCGGCGCGGTGGCCAACGAGGCCGAAATTGCGATGTTATCTGAGATTGCAAGGACGCACGGCGTACCGATCATCTCCGATGAGGTATTTAGCCCTTTTCTGTTTACAAGGAACCGGCTGCCTCGTCCGGCGACCATAACGACCCCGCCGTTGGTCTTTACGCTGAATGGGATTTCCAAAATGCTGGCCCTCGCTGGCGTGAAAATCGGATGGATTGGCATCTCCGGTGAAAAACAGTGGGTTGCAAAGTCGCTTCGAATGCTGCAAGGGATATCGGATACCTTTCTTCCGGTCAATGAACTGGCCCAATTTGCGTTGCCGGCCCTGCTTCACAAAGGGAAACCGTTTATGCAAAGATACCGATCGCAGATGGCCCACCGTCGGGAGATCGCGATCTCTTTGTTATCGCAATCGGCCGATTTGTCGTTGACTCCGCCCGAAGGGGGATTTTATATGACGATTCAAATGAGAGACCCCCGAAGAAACGACGAAAAAGTCGCGCTGGAACTGCTCCGTGAAGAAGGGCTGCTGGTTCATCCGGGCTATTTTTATGATCTTCCACCCGGCCATTTTGTAATGAGCTTTGTCGCAAAACCGACGCAACTCAAGAAATCTCTTGAAAAAATCGTGCAACATTTCAAATAACAAAATAAGAAGGAGGTAAAAATGGATCAGGAACTGAGAGAAGGGGAGATCGCCCCGAACTTCACACTCGTGTCACATGAAGGGACAAAAATCTCGCTGTCGGACTATAAGGGGAAGAAGCATGTCATTCTCTATTTCTACCCGAAGGATGACACACCCGGTTGCACCGCGGAGGCCTGCACGTTTCGAGACGATATCGAGCAGTTCAAAAATGCCGAGACCGAAATCCTCGGTGTCAGCACCGATACGGTGAAATCGCATCAGCGGTTTGTTAATAAATACAGACTCAATTTCCCGCTGTTGGCCGATGATAAAAAAGAGGTGGCCCAGCGTTACGGGGCATTAAAGCCGACCGGATCGGCCAGTCGAATGACCTACCTCATCGATAAGAACGGGGTGATTAAAAAGATCTTTCCGAAGGTCAAAGTCGACGGGCACAGCGCCGAGTTACAGGCCCTTCTGAAACAATAGAATCACGTCCGCCCGCCCTTTTCTGGAGCGGTTAGCAAGGGCCG
>CAZSME010000218.1:0-2465 GCA_964607665.1 uncultured Nitrospirota bacterium
ATTTTCAGCCGGCTTCTCGTCGGCTTTGAGTGTCCCTTGCTCGACCGGGGTGGACACGATGGGGGGAAGAGAGGGGGCGATTTTCCCTTTGGCGAGAATCTCGGAAAGCTCGGTCACAACAAGGGCATAGTTCACCGAGATATTGTACCGCATGATCACCCGAAAATTATGGAAAAGGGCAACCACCACCTCACGCGCCTCATCCGACTTATACGAAACAAACGAAACCTCGTCCCCGTTATGCGCGGCGGTTATTTCGATGCCGATCTTCACCGCCGTTTCAACCGGCATGGTCTTTTGTACCCCCGCGTCTAAGACCTTCTGGAGGGCTTCCGGCTTCGCTGAAACCGTAACGGGAACGCGAATCGATCTCGTTGTCTTCCATCCGGCCTGTTTGAGGTAGTTCGCCACACTCGCAAAAATATCTTCTTTGGAAGACCACAGATTCCGCTTTCGATCCCCATCGTAATCGATCGCATATTTCAGAAAGCTGGTCGGCATAAATTGCGGAACGCCAATCGCGCCTGCGTATGAGCTGTTGATCGAAAAGGGGTCCAAACCCTCTTCGATACAAAGGATGAGAAAGGCGATCACTTCTCCTCTGTAAAAGGCCTCTCTCCGGGGATAGAGCGCGAACGCGGTATTAAGGACATCAAACGCGCGGTACGGCTCAATCCCCGGCTCGCCAAACCGTGTTTCAATCCCCAAAATCGCCGCAATAATCTCTTTCGGCACGCCAAATTCGTCCTCGACCTTTTGTAAAAGAGGTTTGTTTTCCTCAAAAAAGGCATGCCCTCGATCGATTAACGCCTCACTGATAAAACGGGATTGATACTGATAGTAAGCCAGCTTTTCGGCCGGACGTTCAAATTTGTCGATAATCTCGGGACGAATGATAACCTCTTCAAAGATCGGCTTTAGGAAAATAGGGTCAATATGGTGTTGCTGGGTCAACTCGTTGATCAGACTGGCATATTTTGCGCTGGAAAATTTCATCACGGGCATGTCCGATTGCGCGTTGGCAACGGGCAAATAAAACAGGAAAAGCGCGACGCCCAACCCTTCTAAAAATCGTTTCATCCGCGCCCCCGTAAGACGTTTTCCGCCGTATGAGACAGTAGAAGGTCGTGATCGTGGTTCAACGCAAAGATGCGGCACTGCGTCAACTGTGCCGGAAGGGTGTCAATAAACTCCATCAGCGCCTCTTTGGAAACCGACTGGCTGGAGGGGTTATAGACGTAAATCTGCCGGTCCCCCATTTTCAACGGGTTGACCGGCCGGGGATCCTGATGGGCCATGTCGACTCGAAACCGAAGTTGCTTTAACGTTTTGGGAAGACGCCTGCGAATCTCTTTTTCCAAATCGGACTCCTTCGTCGTTTCGTTCGTGACCGTGTTGGAAGACAGGGTGGTATCATACGCCATTTTCCACTTCAGGTCACGAAGCAGGATTCTTTGCCACTCTGCAAAAAGGGCCTGCCTCGTTTTAGACCGACTCTTCTTCCACGACTTCACCTCCAAAAGAAGGGACCAATCGGTTAAGTCCAAATACCGATCCGGCCGTTTTAGGGGATGAAACGGAAAGAGTTCCTTCATTGTTTCAGGAAAAATCTCTCGCAAATGGGCATCCAGGGCCCGCGTGGTTCGGTGATAATAAACGTTGGAATAAAGATACGATCGGGCATTCAAAAACATCCGAAGCGCGGGCAGACCCGACTTGTGCAAGGTCAACCCCTCTTTCGTAAAAAAGGTATAATGCATCAAACGATCTAAATCAATCGGCCCGACGGCGACACCACACATATAGGCGTCCCGCAGGATATAGTCCATGTTGTCCGCGGTAAAGATGCCTGAAAAAAGCGGCTTTAATACGACTAACCAATGGGGAAGCGATGATGCGCGGGGTGAATCGGCGCCGCTGTGATCCTTACCGATGAGGAAGGCGACATGGTCGGGATTCATCTGTTCCCCTTCGGCAAATTCACCGCTGATACTTCTTTTAATCCCTTTGAGCAACGGCGCCAATTGAGAAAGAACAATAAATTGGCTCAATTTTTCATGGGTCAGATGGTGTGTTTTTAAAAAATGGTCATCAAAGAAATGGCAAAAGGGGCCATGGCCAATGTCGTGGACCATCCCCGATATGCGCAGCAGCGCTTCAATGAAACAGAAGGAGGGGCCGTCGGGATGCTGCTCCTTCAATGAGGGATAGAGCTGTTTCGCAAACCGACCGGCGATATGCATCGTCCCCAGCGAGTGGACAAACCGCGAATGTTCCGCGGAAGGATAGACCCAGCGAGCCGATTGCAATTGATTGATATACCGAAGCCGTTGCATCCAGGGGGAGTCAATAAGCTCTTTTTCGGTAATCTCATCCCGTTTTCCATACGGCACGGTAAAGGGGATGTAGTTGTGGATCGGATCGGCCATCAATGCCCATTTTTCATAAAGCCCCTCACGACCCAT
>CAZSME010000219.1:0-2454 GCA_964607665.1 uncultured Nitrospirota bacterium
ATCCCCACCCGATCCCCCATCGTCCCCTTCCGGTTCGTCTGATTTTTCCGCCAGCCGGGAGACCCCGACCAAGCGCTCCCCTTCCTCAAGGGCGATTAAACGAACCCCTTGCGTGTTCCGGCTGACCACCCGAATATCGCGAACCCGAAGACGAATAATCTTTCCATTGGAGGAAATGAGCATGACTTCATCATCTTCCTGTACTTTCAACGCGGCGACCACATTTCCGTTGCGGGGGCTGGTCTGAATCGTAATGACCCCCTGTCCGCCTCTCCCCTGACAGGGGTATTCCGAAAGCGCGGTTCGTTTTCCATAGCCGTTCTCCGTTACGGTTAAAATGAGGCTTGAACTATTGGGTTCCAGGACTTCCATGCTCATCACCTCATCCCCGTCCCGAAGCCGTGTTCCATAAACCCCCACGGAGACCCGGCCGACTGACCGAACGTCTTCCTCGGAGAAACGGATGGAGGACCCCTTTTTCGTCCCCAGCAATATTTCGTCGCCTCCGCTGGTCAGCCGGACCGCAATCAAGCTGTCCCCCTCTTCCAGCTGAATCGAACGGATTCCAGCCGCGCGGGGATTGCTGTATGCGGAGAGGACCGTCTTTTTAACCAGCCCTCGACGGGTTGCCATCACCACAAATTTCCCCTCTTCAAAATGGGCCACCGAGAGAATCGCAGTA
Organism: uncultured Nitrospirota bacterium; assembly: GCA_964607665.1. Classification (GTDB taxonomy): domain Bacteria; phylum Nitrospirota; class Nitrospiria; order SBBL01; family SBBA01; genus CAZSME01. The sequence continues at coordinate 683 of CAZSME010000219.1, forward strand.
ATCTTCTCCCCGGCATCCAAGGCCAAGAGATTTACAATGGCCTTTCCTTTTGAAGCGCGACCGGCCTCGGGAATCTGATGCACCTTCAGCCAATACATTTGTCCCGTATTCGTAAAGAGCAGGAGATAATCGTGTGTTGATGCGGTAAACAGATGCTCCACAAAATCTTCTTCTTTCAGGCCGCTTCCGATCTTTCCCCGGCCACCCCGCCGCTGACTCCGATAAAGGGTAATCGGATTTCGCTTGATATAACCGGCATGCGAAACGGTAATCACCATCTGCTCCGCGACAATCAGGTCTTCGATTTGAAACTCGCGTGTCTCGGCCAGAATCTCGGTCCTTCGCTCATCCCCATATTTTTCCTTGACCTCACGCAATTCCTGCTCAATTGTTTCCCGAATTAAATGATCACTGGCTAACAGCGCGATCAATCGCTCGATGGTCTGAAGCACCTCCTGATATTCGGCCAACAGTTTCTCGCGTTCCAGGCCGGTTAACCGCTGCAGACGCATCTCCAAAATGGCCTGCGCTTGTATTGTGGAAAGCGCGAATCGCCGCGTTAACTCCCCTCTCGCGACCTCCGGAGAGGCCGATTGACGAATCAGCGTAATGACCTCATCAAGATGATCCAGCGCGATTTTGAGCCCTTCCAGGATATGGGCCCGCTCTCGCGCCTTCTTCAACTCATAACGAGTTCGGCGCACCACAACGTCACGCCGAAAATCCAGAAAGTGGGACAGGGCCTCCTTCAAGGTTAAGACCTTGGGCTGGTTATGCACCAGCGCCAGCAGGATCACCCCAAACGAGGTCTGCATCTGGGTATTGTGGTAGAGCTGATTCAGAACCACCGACGCGATCTCACCCCGTTTTAACTCGATCACGATCCGCATGCCGTCCCGGTCCGACTCGTCCCGAAGATCGGAGATGCCGGTGATCTTTTCATCCCGTATCACTTCCGCGATCTTCTCAATCAGTCGGGCCTTATTCACCTGATAAGGAAGCTCGGCAATAATGATGGTCTCCCGTTCGGTGCGTTCGTTCACCTCCACAATCGCACGGGCCCGCAGGACGATCGACCCCCGGCCGGTGCGATAGGCCTCTTCAATCCCCTTTGAGCCATAAATCAGCGCGGCGGTTGGAAAGTCCGGCCCTCGAACCACCTGCATGAGTTGATCAATGGAGACCGCCGGATCGTTTAAGAGCAGGATCGAGGCGTCAATGAGCTCGGTCAAATTATGGGGAGGGATATTGGTGGCCATGCCAACGGCGATGCCGGCTGAGCCGTTCATCAGCAGGTTCGGAATCCGGGTCGGGAGCACGGTCGGTTCGTCCACCGTTTCGTCAAAGTTCGGAATAAAGTCGACCGTTTCCATATCGATATTGGCCAACATCTCTTCGGCGATTTTGGTCAGTCGGACTTCGGTGTAGCGATAGGCCGCAGCCGGATCGCCGTCCACCGATCCGAAGTTGCCCTGGCCATCCACCATGAGATAACGCAGGTTAAACTCTTGCGCCATTCGGACCATCGCGTCGTAGACGGCAATATCGCCGTGGGGGTGGTATTTTTTAATCACCTCGCCCACAACACCGGCCGATTTCGAATAGCGGTGCGTGGACAAAAGCCCTTCCCGAAACATCGCGTAAAGAATGCGGCGATGGACCGGTTTTAAGCCGTCTCGGGCGTCGGGCAGCGCGCGGCCAACGATCACGCTCATTGCATACGACAGGTAGGCCGACTTCATTTCGGCTTCAAGATGGGTTATGTTTTCGTC
>CAZSME010000220.1:0-2453 GCA_964607665.1 uncultured Nitrospirota bacterium
AAATCCGCAGGCATGGGTAACCCGGGCCCTTATCTATCAGGCCCGTGGAGAGTATTCAACGGCGAAACAGAGCTGCCTCCCACTGTATCAACTTTCGACCGAGCTGGTTGCGACGACTTGTTTTGCGGGGGTTGGGAGTCTGTCGGGGCAGGCGGAAAAATCGTTTGATCTTTTGCAAAAAACACTTGATAGGAGTCAAAATCCAACCGGTGACGAACGGCTTTGGGCCAAGACAGTACTGGCGGAGATTGCGGTTCGCATCGGAAGGCCGCGGGAGGCCGAAGCGCATTTTAAGGAGGCCCTCGCATCAAACATTCGGGATCCGTATCTCCTTTCCGCCTACGCCGATTTTCTATTAGATCAGGGACGGCCCAACGATGTTATCGATCTTTTATCCGATGAGGTGAGAATTGACGGGCTGTTTTTGCGTCTTGCGTTGGCCGAACAGAAGATCGGGGTTCTTTCACATCATCGGATCGAGGCCTTACGCGCCCGATTTGAAGCCAGTCGCAGGCGGGGGGATAAAATCCATCAACGGGAGGAGGCCGGATTTACACTGGCACTTCTAAAGAAACCCGATGAAGCCTTGCGGCTTGCAGAGGAGAACTGGATCACGCAACGGGAGCCTGCGGATGCCCGTATTCTTCTGGAATCGGCATTGGCTGCGAATAAACCAGAACGTGCTGCCCCTGTTTTGAAATGGCTTAAAGAGGTGGGGCTTCAAGACCAACAGCTGGCTCGGCTTGTAGGCCAACTCAACCGTTTGAAATGAGAACGCTTCTACCCATTTTTCTTCTTTTATTTGCCGCGCCCGCCCTGGCCCATAAGCCGAGCGACAGCTACCTGACGCTCACGCCCATTGCCAATCGTGTAATGGTGCGATGGGACATTGCGCTTCGAGACCTCGAAGACGCGATGGGGCTGGATACCAACGGGAACGGTGAGATCACCTGGGGCGAGGTGCGCCGCCGTCATGCCGCGATCGCCGCGTATGCCCTGCCTCGTCTCCAGATACGGGCCAATGATGTGTGTACCCCCTCTCCCCTCGATCACAAAGTGGATGAGCATACCGACGGCGCGTATGCCGTGCTCCAATTTGAGGCAACCTGTCCGGGGACGCCGGATGCGATCGAGGTGGATTATCAGCTTTTATTCGATATCAATCCCCAACATCGGGGCTTACTGCGATTAGAGCTTCCTGATCAAGCCCAGACGAGGATCTTTGCCCCGGAGCAACCGTCTCACAGGATTGCACTTCGCGCCTCCTCCCCGTTTCGTTCCTTGCTGGACTTTGGAAAAGAAGGGGTGTTCCATATTTTATATGGTTTTGATCATCTCTTGTTCTTACTGACGTTGTTGCTTCCTTCGGTACTCTACCGTGAGGGCCGAAGATGGCATGTTGAGGACCGATTTCAGGATATTTTATGGAATGTTTTGAAAGTTGTAACGGCCTTTACCGTTGCCCATTCGATTACATTGAGCTTGGCGGTATTCGAGGTGGTGCAGCTTCCTTCGAGGTGGGTAGAGGCGATCATTGCGCTATCGATTATTGTTGCCGCCGTGGATAATCTGTATCCGATATTTTTCGGTCGCCGATGGGTCTTCGCCTTTTCATTCGGGCTGATTCACGGGTTTGGCTTTGCCGGTGCGCTGTTGGACTTTGGTCTTTCCGAAAACGCGCTGTTGTTTGCGCTGGGAGGATTTAATCTTGGGGTAGAGGCCGGTCAGTTGGCGATGGTGGCCCTTTTCCTTCCGCTGGCCTATCGGCTGCGACGTTCTTTTTTGTACCGACCTCCCGCGATGGCAGCGGCCTCCGTGTTCATTATTGGACTCGCCTCCATTTGGTTCATCGAACGCGCGTTCAACCTGCGATTGCTGTCGTAATCGATAGAGAGGGGTTCGGGACGTCCCTACGGTTTGGCGGGTAGAAGCCGTTCGATGACCGATTTAAGGAAGGTCACCTCATCGCGAATGGTTTCCAGTGATGTTTCCACCTTTCCCAGACGTTTTAGAACATAGCCAAGAACAGCGCTATTCATCATGATCAGCACACCCATCATTATGCCTAAAAACCATTTAAGATCATCAAACCGCTGATCCACTCGTTGTTGCATTGTTTCGAATCGTTGATTGACCGCCTCAAATCGTTGATTCACCGTCTCAAACCGCTGATTGACCGCTTCAAACCGTTGATTGATAGCATCGAACTGCCGATTCATTTGGGCTTGGAACTGCTTTTGGCCTTCTTCGAGGCGGGAGAGGCGTTCGATGATTTCTCGATCGGAAATCCGGGGTGCTACCTCCACCGCGTGCGCAGACGAGAATGGCCAAGACAGAAACAGAAATAAAACAATCAACTGCATTGCTGTGGCCCGCATCGGGTGATCCCTTATCGTCATGTTTATCATGGTATCTTTTCCATTGGCGGGATGTCAATGACATCGGCAATGCGT
>CAZSME010000221.1:0-2426 GCA_964607665.1 uncultured Nitrospirota bacterium
ATTCCGGAATGCCTCTGTCCGGAATCCAGCCTTTCTGAAAACTCTGGATTCCGGCTTAAACATTGCCGGAATGACGTTCGTTTGTTTTGTCATCGTGTGACGTAACAGTAGAATCCTTAATCCTGCTCTTTCCGGATAAAAATCTCTCTCGGCTTACTTCCGATTGCCGGTCCGACCAGACCGTCCTCTTCCATCAGCTCAATCATCCGTGCGGCGCGGGGATAGCCCACGCGAAGCCGCCGTTGAATAAACGAGGCCGAGGCCTGACCGGTGGCAATGACCAGCTCGCGCGCCTGCTCATAAAGCTCATCCCGGGCATCCAGAGCCGATTCGATCTGCATCGGCTCCTCTTCCATAAAGGTCTCCTCGTAATGCGGCTGCGCTTGCTCTTTGATAAAGGCCACAACCCGTTTTACCTCTTCTTCCGAAACATACGCCCCGTGAATCCGAAGCAGTTTTGATGTTCCCGGAGAGAGATAAAGCATATCCCCTTTACCCAAAAGTTGTTCCGCGCCATTGGTATCTAAAATGGTTCGCGAGTCGGTTTTCGACGAGACGGAATAGGCGATTCGCGCCGGAAAGTTGGCCTTAATCACACCGGTCAACACATCGACGGAAGGGCGTTGCGTGGCCAAGACCAGATGGATCCCCGCGGCACGGGCCATCTGCGCGAGCCGCCCGATCGATTCTTCAACGTCGCGCGGTGCGACGATCATCAGATCGGCCAACTCGTCGATAAAGATCACAATGTAGGGAAGCGGGGCAAGTGGCGGCTCGACCGGAGCGGCCGACGCCTCTCCCTCTTCTACATCAAACAAAGAGGGGGCTTTACGGGGTCGCACCACCGGCGGATTGACAAAGAGCTTGTTGTACGCCTCAATGTTGCGAACCCCCATCTCGGATAAGAGCTCATACCGTTTTTGCATCTCAACGACCATTCTCCGCAGCGCTTCCGAAGCGGCCTTCGGGCGCGTGATAACCGGCGCGAAAAGATGCGGAATATCTTCATAGAGCGTCAGTTCAAGCATCTTCGGATCGATCAGGAGCAGTTTCACTTCGGTGGGTTTTGCCGAGAAGAGAATCGAAAGAATCAAGCTGTTTAGACCGACGCTTTTCCCCGATCCGGTTGCCCCGGCCATCAGAAGGTGCGGCATCTCGGTAAGAGCAGCGGCGACCGGTGTCCCAAAGATATCTTTCCCCAGCGCCAAGGGCACTTTTGAGGTCAGTCGGGCAAAGGCCCCCGAGGCCAGCATCTCTTTTAGAAAGACCTCTTCGCGGGTCCGGTTGGGAATCTCAATCCCCACAACCGATTTCCCCGGGATGCGCGGTACAATTCGAACCTGCATTGCCCGCATCGCCAGCGCCAGATCATCGGCCAGACTGGTGATCCGATTCAGCTTAATGCCGGGGGCCGGTTCGAATTCAAACAGCGTTACGACCGGTCCGGGATGAATATCCCGAACCTCCCCGGATACGCCAAAATCCAATAGCTTTCGTTTTAATATCTGGGCCTGCGCGGTGAGTTCCTCCGGCGTTCCCCGTTTTGTGTAAACGGGCGGATCGGACAAAAGAGAGAGGGGAGGGATTTGATAGTAGGTTGCATCGCTATTCTCCCCGGTCTCACTGCGTTTATCCGGCAGGAGGGCTGCTTCAAGATCGGCCTGCTCGTGAACGCCGTTATGTCCTTGCATACCACCATGAAACGGTTCGGGTATTATTTCGGTTGCCTCTGCCGGTTCATCCAGCGAGAAGTCATCTGCTTCGGAATTGTCTTTTACTGTTGTTGCGTGATGTTTCTTTTTAGGCCACTGTTGTTTTAGCCAATGAAAGGCATTCAGAACAGCATCTCCAATGTTTCGTACAACCTGTGACGGAGAAAACGGGGCAATCAGCATCCATCCTAAAAGGACAAAGAACAAAAGAAGGAGGTGCATGCCGATCTGCCCGAAGTAATCAATGAAGAAGCGGTTCATCGATAGCCCGATTGCGCCCCCTCTGAAATGGGGAGGGGTGGCGGCATGGGATAAAAACTCCGCCCAGGCGCAAATGGTCGAGATCAGCAGCATCCACCCCAGCGATTTTCGTTTTGATACCGGTGGCGGTTCCGTCTTGAGCCATCGGATTCCGGAAAGAACAAGGCCGACGGGCAGCGCGTAGGCGCCGATCCCCAGAATTTGGAAGAACAGGTCCGCCGCGGTGGCGCCAACCCGTCCAATTGCGTTTCGTACAATGGGATCGGTTGTCATCGTTGAAAAAGAGGGATCGGCCGGGTGATAGGTCAGGAGGCTGATCCCCAGCAATGACGCTAATAAAATGAGGGCCATACCGGCGATTTCGACGGCATGGCTTTTCGGAGTGGATGACATTTTGGTCGGCCGTAATCTACCATGTGGGACGAACAAGAATCAAATCGCCGACCGGGATGA
>CAZSME010000222.1:0-2405 GCA_964607665.1 uncultured Nitrospirota bacterium
CCACAGCCGGTTAAAACAACAACCATAACTATTCCAAAAATCCTATTTATCTTACACATGAAACGGCCCTCCTTTAGTTAGATTCGTGTGCTGTTTTCAAAATAGCTTTACATTAAAAATCTGTCATTCCGGCGTGCTTCTAGCCGGAATCCAGGGTTATGCCATTATGGGCAACTCTGGATTCCGGATGAAACATTTCCGGAATGACGACACGGCGTTACTTTATTTGGGATATGTTTTCCACCCCTCTCCGCCTTATTTGATCCATTGATTCTCTGGCAGGTCGTTCTCCCTTAACATCTCCTTCGCGATAGCATACCCCAGCTCGCGGTACGCCTCGAACTGCCGCTCATCAAAAAACTGGTCGCTGGTCGCCTGGTCCGGAAAACTGGAATGGGCGCTTTTATAGCTATAGACATCTTGCGGAAGGCCGGGGACCATTGTGGTTGTCAGGTAGATCAGTGTCCCTTCGGTTTGATCGTTGTAATGGATCTTCCCTATCGCGAATCCACGTTTTGCAAGATCGTATTTCTCTTTTGCGATCTCATTCCCCTCGGCTGTTTTTGGAAGAATATCCTGAAGGGGATACTTCGTTTTACTAAACGTGATCAACGCCCCGAAATCAACCCGCACCCGCTCAATCGCGTTGCCTAAATCGTCAAACTGAAACTGCGGATCGGCACTGCCATCACTGACAATAATCACGTTGACCTTGCGTCGAATGAGTTCATAGATGCCCAGATTTTCAAAATGGCCGCCATCGGTCAGCTCAATCATCCGCCGTTTTTCAGTGAGTCCTCCGGAAAGAATTCCCCCCTTTAGTCCGGGATAGATAAAGTTGGGACCAAACGGCCATGACCGTTCCGGGTTGGGATTCGGCGCCCAGTATCCCATACGGATATTCAACAGAGACATCAGCGTTGAGACCAGGCGATTGGTCGTCGGGCCGCCCCCCGCGACACCGGAATTGGGATTGGCCGCCGCGCCGGAAATCGCCATCGCCGTTGCAAGGGTCATCCCCCGTCCCAACCCCTGTTTCATATACGCGTTGGAGGCACACCAGCCGGTCGCGACGCTGCCACAATAAAGAGGCGATAGAATGAAACTCTCGCCGCCACGGCCGTGATACTTCGATATCTCGGAGTCGGCCAACACAATGTTTGTGTTAATGAGATGATAGGGTCTCCGGTTGGGCGACTGACACATCGTTTGAATCATCGCGCTATTGGCCGCTGTCGCCGGCCCCCATTTTTTATCTTCTACGTTCTCCTCCACGTTGGGCAGGAAGGTCTCCATCAATCGATCCCGATACATCCGGTGCAATCCAAGAAAATTGGTGTTGGAAAACAACCCGACAAAAAGGGCCAGGCCACCCAGAATAATAATCGGAAGACAACCCGATGTGAGGAGTTTCTCGGCAAATAGATAGGCCGTCAGCAACAGGCCGAACAGAAAGATCGCGGCCCCCGCGACGATAAGGACCGCCCCACCCGCTTTTTCTTTTTTCGTCGGCGTCTGTGATCGCTTGGCCTGGAGAAATCCAATGACCGTTCCGATGAATGTTAAAATTGTCGATAAAATGGGGGTGGAGCCTTTTGCCACAAGAGCGGAAATCTGTTGATCGATAATCGGAAGCAACCCGATAATAAGGGTTACGACCGATAAGGCCAGCACCCTTCCAAACCAGATTTGAGCCAGTATCCGCGCGCGGTACTGCCACTTCGGTTTCAGTTTGACAAAGAAGGTCAATGTCGAATAGATCAAGCTCTCTACAAAAAGGAAAATACCGGCCAACGCGGCAATACCCAAAAAGATGTTGGGGAAATGCAATGTCTGCTTAAACCCGCCCATCGCATGGAAGGGGACCATAAAGAGCGTTAAGAGAGAGAGGTAAACAAAAAGCGAGACCAGCGTCGCGCGCAGGCCGACCGCGAGCAGGGAGAATCCATCCAGACCTTGACCGGGGACAAGATAATTACCATGTTGACGAATAAAATTGAGAATAACATTGGTACGCTTGTCTTTACGATTGTCTTCCCCCCGCTCCCTCTTTCCAAACGGGAAGTTTTCAGGTTCGGTTCCAAATTTTTCGCCCTGGGGCTTTCCGGGCTGATCCTGCGAGAGAAACCAGGTGAGCGAGGATCCGATATAGCCGCCGCCGGACACGGTCGACAGGTAGTCGATTTTCTTGAGAACATTCTTATTGACCAGGGCCTGTAAGACCCCCATACCAAACGAGGCCGATCGAATTCCGCCGCCGGAAATGGCCAGCCCGTAAAACGCATTCCTTTTTTCGCCGTCGTTCAGGATGTGTTGTTTTTCGGCAGCCAGCACATCATCCACATTGTTTGTGTATTTAGGGGTATTGTCCGTCGCGTTCATTCCTTCTCCTCACCGTCTGTTTT
>CAZSME010000223.1:0-2371 GCA_964607665.1 uncultured Nitrospirota bacterium
CCACCTAAAAATAGTGCCGAAGCTCCACACTCAATGTATACAGGGCGTTGCCGAATTCCTGACTGTCGTTTGCAATCGGAATGGAGAGGCTCCCTGCCCATTCCGTTTCATCCGAAAGGGAATAAACTGCGTACAGGGAAGAAAGGGAAGAACCGTCATCCCCGTTGACAAACACGATTCCTTCCGCGGAGAAAAGGGGCGTGATCGGATGGCCCAAGCCGAGGGCGGTATAGTTTTCCGCCGAGAAGAGAGAGGCTCTTATCGGATCCTCCCCATTGTAATACTGTTCAATCCGCACAGTAAGCCCGTTTTCAAAACGATGCTCCAGGTCAACGGCCATCCGGCTATAAGGGTTCCCATGTGTTGGTTTCGCATAATGGCCCTCGGCCCGAAACCCCAACCCTTCAAATGGTTCTCCCTGCAACGCCGCCCCGAAAACCGATCGGTCTTGTATAGGGCCGGCAAGCCCGACCCACTCCCATCCAAGCCCTGTTATTGAAAGATGGGTCAGAAGCGATCCGCGGCCGGTATCGGGTGTTTTACCAAAGCCGTTCGCCGTGGCCTTATCCGGCGGATAACCCAAAACGCCGATGAACGAGAGTTGTGAAAGATCGGTAACATGAATATCCACACGCGCGGCATCAACCCCGGCCTTATAAACCCGAAAAAATGTCCCCGGCGTGAAGGGCGCAAAAAAGTCGTTGGGGGTAAAATAGAACACGGTTGCAAGGTTAATCGGCTGCCGACCCAACGCGAAGTCAACCCGATCGAACGATCCTTTCAAGTTCAACCGATCGATCGTCAGTCGGATATCCTTATTAAGGTCATGCGTAAAGTCGTGTTCTAACGCGGGGCTTCTTTCGGCAGAAACAAGTTGGCCGGAGGATATCGATTGTGTCGTGTAAATCTCAACGGCATGGAGCTCGACACGGAAGTTGTTTTTAAATCGGGCATCGACCAGAAAACGCCCGGTGACGGCTCCAACCGGATCCCAATTATAAGTATGGTCTCGACCTTCCGCAATCACTCCCCCAGCCTGCACAAAACCACGAAGGTCCATGGTGTCGGACTCATAAAAAGCAAACGCGGGAGAGGATGTTGCCAGAAGTATGCAGGCCAGAAGGCTCTGTTTTAGCAACCTTGGCCCTCGTCCGAGACGACTTTCCCGTCCTGCAACGAAATAATGCGTCTGGCCCGTTTCATCACCCGTGGATCGTGTGTCGAAAATAGGAAGGTTGTGCCGTTTTCCCGATTCAATTGCGCCATTAAGTCCAGCAGCCCTTCGGCCGTTTTTGAATCCACGTTCGCCGTTGGCTCATCGGCCAGTATAATCGCGGGATTCCCCGCGATGGCCCGCGCAATTGCCACCCGCTGTTGCTGGCCACCGGAGAGGGCGCTCGGCCGCCGATCCTCAAGCCCGGAAAGCCCCACCGCTTTTAATAAGGCACAAACGCGTGGCCGACGTTTTTCGATCGGCATGCCTTGCAGCGTCAACACAAACTCGGCATTTTCATACGCCGTTAATACGGGGATTAAGTTATAGCTCTGAAAGATAAAGCCGATTCGATCGCGTCGGATTCGGGCCCGTTCGGTCCCGGTCAGCCGTGCGAGATCGGCCCCCTCAAGCCGAATCTCTCCGCCGGTGGGCAGGTCCAACGCGCCGATCAGATTTAAGAGTGTGGTCTTACCCGACCCGGAAGGGCCGCAAAGGGTTGCGAACTCCCCCTTATTTAAGGCCAGCGATACACCATCCACCGCAATAGCCGCCACCGCGTCTTTTTGGTAAATCTTAGTGACCTTATCGAGTTGAACAATCGGTGTCATCCCCGCATCGCCTCCACCGGTTGCATCCGTCCCGCCTTGATGGCTGGATAGATACCGGCCAGCATCGTCAACGCAAAAAGCGATCCTAAAATGACAACGACCGACTCCTTGAAGAGTCGAATTTTGAGCACGGGGTCAACAAGAAACGAAACCCCGCCAATATCGATACCTTCCTCCATAAAGCGACTGAGGTCAATTCCAACATCACGCATATAGAGAAACCAGGGTGTGGTGATGAAAAGGCCCAGTAGGATGCCAATGCAAAAGAGCCAAACCGATTCGATCATAATCAGCGAGAACAGCGCACGCGGCGCGGTGCCGATCGCCATCATCACGCCAAACTCCTGCTTGCGTTCCAGTACCGACATCATGATGGTGTTCAGAATCCCGGCCGCAATCATCAGGCCAATTAGAACTTGCAATAGATAGTTTCCCGCGCGATCCACCGCGACAAACCCGGCAATATCCGACTGTGTTTCATTCCATGTTGCGGCTTCTATTTCAGGGGCTCGCGTCGCCCCCTCCATTGGCAAAGCCAATGGAGCCT
>CAZSME010000224.1:0-2362 GCA_964607665.1 uncultured Nitrospirota bacterium
CTCCCAATCGACGAATCGCAGCAGGTCGAGCAGGCGGAATCGGCCGTTATGATGCCAGGTGAGAGGCGGCTTTTGCATTGTTCCAATCGGGCAAATCCGCGAAACCCCCAACGACCCCAGGGTGTCAACCCACGCCGCCATTCGGGCCTGCGGCGCCGCCACGCCAATGGCCTGTAGATCAGATCGAATGGGGTCAAGGTGGGAGACGATTTCAGAAATCTCTTTTACGGGTTTGATCCAAACCGTTCGGGAGAGTGGAGACAGGATCAACAAAGGCGAAGGATCATAAAGCACGGTCCAATCGACCCCTTCTTTTGAGGCAAAGACGGTTCCCCCTTTCAGCGGAACGGTTCCTCGCAATTGTTGGATTGCGGACGCCTCCGAAGGGGTGGTCGGCCCTTTTGGCAGCGGAATTTTCTCTAACGCCTCCGCGACCCATCGCGCAAATGAAAGCGCATTGTCGCCTTCTCCGTCCGGCGATTCAACATAATAAAGATGGGGAGAAAGACACCCCTGTTGATCGTAAAGGGCGATATCCCACGCCGCCGCCTCCGCCACTTCAAGGCGGATTTCCTCCCGTGCGACAATTCCCAGGCTCAATTTATGGCCATACAATAGGGTGGGCGTTTTTGATGGGATCAACGGCCGAATTGCTTCGAGGGTCGCATCACTTCCATAGACAATAACCTGATCCGACTTCTGAAGGGCCGAAATCATTTCTGGGTCGTTTTCGGTCCATTCTGTTATCGCAATACAGGACGAGAGATTCGGATCAACTTGTGCCAGGGCCTGGCGGAAAAGCAGCGGCAGCGAAGGGGCGTTTCGGCTGACCTTTGCAATGGATGCCGATTTGACCAGCAGCCCAAACACCAGACTTAAGACCGAAATCGTGGGGATGTTCCCCGGCAAGATATGGGTAATTAATCTGGGGCCGTAGGCACGCGTCAGACCCGGCCCATTCCGTTTGACAAACGTGTCTAATATCAGAGGGTCAGTTAACTCCTCCTGTAAAAGTTGCAGCAGCGCGGTTTTTTTGAGTTGATGAAAAAGATCGTCCAACATGATCCGGGCCACTTCTTGTGAGCATCGCCCGTCGTGAGTGAGTACCACTTCGGTCTCTTTTCGAAATGGGTGCGTTGGAGTTAAAAAGGCGGTTGCAACCTGATCGATTGCGTTAATAATGGTAAAGATCGGTTTTTCACGCAGTGACTTTTGGGCGTGGATGAGGTCGTGGAGGAGATGCTCTATTCCTTGAGGATTCATTTATGATCTGCGGCCTTTGCGACGGCCTGTTGTTCCCCCCTCCCCCTTGGATGCGCCTTATCGTAGACCTGCATCAGATGATCGATTTGCAGGTGGGTATACCGTTGCGTGGTGGACAGGCTGGCATGGCCCAGCATCTCCTGGACCGATCGAAGATCGGAGCCGCCTTCCAAAAGATGGGTAGCAAACGTATGTCGCAACGTGTGGGGGGAAAACGAGGGCCGATCAATTTTCCGCATGCAACGCTTGACAATCCGATGGACGGATCGCGTCGTTAAGCCCCCCCCTCGCCGATTACAAAAAAGCGATTCCTTGAAAAACGGCATCTGTTGAAGATAGGTTTTCTGGGCCGCCATCGCCCTCTCTCCAATCGGGACAATCCGTTCCTTTTGTCCTTTTCCCATCACCCTGACCAGACCGGCTTGAAAGTCGACATCCCCCCTCTTTAAGGAAACCAGCTCGGCAATGCGGATGCCGGTCGAATAAAATGTCTCTAATATCGCCTGATCCCGAAGCAGAAGCCACGGTTGCGTCCCCCCCCTTTTTTTATCTTGACGCACATCTTCCGCTGTCCCGCTGTCTTTTGTCTGTTCGTCACGAACCGCCGGTTCCGATAGAATTCCCATCAGCCGTTGCGCTTCGTCAACGGTCAGGTAGTGGGGAAGCCGTTTCTCTTTTTTGGGTGTTGCGACTAATCGGGCCGGATTTTGATCAACCCATCCTTCTTTGGCGAGATGCTGGAAGAAGGATCGCAGTGTGGCCAGCTTCCTGGCAACGGTTGCCCGGCGCAATCCCCTTTTTTTAAGATCGGCCAGATAGCTGCGAAGAAGGAGCGGGCTGATCCCTTCCATCGGCACCGTGCCTGCCGACGCCTCCATAAAGGACTGGAAGTGGGACAGATCGGAAAGATAGTTTCGGAGCGTGTGCGGCGAGACGTTTCGTTCGATCTTGAGATGTCGCCCAAAATATCGTATCGCGCGATCCATTGCGGGAATCCCTCACCGGCGCAATCAACAGCATGTTCATCGCACCTAACGATCATTCTATTGTTGGCGCGGGATAAAAGCAACTACGGGTAAGGCCACGTGGGTAAGGCCAC
>CAZSME010000225.1:0-1127 GCA_964607665.1 uncultured Nitrospirota bacterium
TTTACTGAAGAGCAGATCATGCTTCGGGATATGGCCCGAAAGTTTACCGATAAAGAGGTTCGACCGATGGCCCGAGCCATCGATAAAGACCACAATACCGACCTAGTCAAAGAGATTTTCAAAAAAGGGGCGGAATTGGGCTTAACCGGCATCCCGTTTCCAGAGACCTACAGCGGCGGAGGCATGGGGGAACTGGGCTACTGTATCCTGTTAGAAGAGCTTTCTCATGCCTGTGCGTCGACGGCGGTCACGTTCGGCGCCCATATTGGCCTTGCGGGGATGTCGATTCTTATTGGCGGCACCGAAGTGCAGAAACAAAGATACCTGGCTCCGCTGGCAAAGGGAGAAAAAATGGGCGCCTATGCGTTAACCGAGCCGGGCGCCGGATCGGATGCGGCAGGCCTTAAACTCTCGGCAAAGCAGGATGGCGATCATTATATCCTCAATGGAACCAAACTCTGGATTACGAATGGCGATATTGCCGATATTATTGTGGTTTATGCGTTAACCGATGAAAAATTAAAGGCGCGTGGCGGGATTACTGCGTTTGTGATGGAGACCCCCACCCCCGGATTTTCGGCGAACCGGATTCATGAAAAAATGGGGCTTCGCGGATCGGCAACGGCCGAGCTGGTCTTTCAGGATGTTCGTCTGCCGAAGGAGAATGTCTTGGGGAAGGTGGGCCGTGGGTTTCAAATTGCAATGGAGACACTGGATGAGTCCCGGCTCTCTTTAGCCGCGGCCTGCCTCGGGGCGGCAAAAGAGTTGGTTTCAATGTCGACCGATTTTGCGAAAAAGCGGGTTGCCTTTGGACAGCCGATTGCCGGATTTCAAGCGATTCAGTGGATGCTTGCCGATATGGCGGCGGAGGTCTATCTTATGGAATCGGTGGTCTATCGAACCGCCTGGATGTTTGACCAGGGGAAAAAGATTCCGCGGGAAGGGGCGATATGTAAGCTGTTCTGCTCGGAGGCGTTGGACCGCATTGTTGATAAAGCGGTTCAGATTCATGGCGGAAACGGGTTCATGGGAGAGCATCCGGTCGAGCGGTTCTATCGGGATTCTCGCATCAATCGTATCTTCGAGGGAACCAACGAAATCCAACGGATTGTGATTGCCGAGGATGT
>CAZSME010000225.1:1227-2362 GCA_964607665.1 uncultured Nitrospirota bacterium
ATTGTCCTAATGAATATTGCCATTTGTGTAAAACAGGTTCCTGCGACCGACTCCCGTATTAAACTGAATGCCGCGGGGGACGATATCGATCGCAGTGCCCTCTCCTATGTCGTGAATCCTTACGACGAGTTTGGCGTAGAAGAGGGATTAAGAATCAAAGAACGACTTAAGGCCGGATCGGTCACCGTCATTACGATTGGGCCGGAGAAGGCGATCGAGGTGTTACGAAGCTGTCTCGCGGTGGGCGCCGATCAAGCGATTCATCTGAAAGAGCTGTCTCTCGCGGGAGGCGACGCCTACTCCACGGCGGTGGTTCTGGCCGCGGCCCTGAAAAAGGGAAATTACGACATTATCTTTTTCGGGAAACATGCCATTGATGATGATAGCGGCGCAACTGCCATTATGGTGGCGGAGTTCATGGGCCTTCCCCATGTCGCAGTGATCAACGAATTAACCCTTTATCCTGAGGAAAGACGGGCCGTGGCCCGTCGGCAGATTGAAGGGGCGATTGAGATTATTGAAACCCCCCTTCCGGCTATTTTTACCTGTCATAAAGGGCTCAATGAGCCGCGGTATGCGACGTTGGCGGGGATTATGAAAGCCAAACAGAAGCCGTTAACGGTCCTCACCCTTTCCGATCTCGGTCTGTCGGAGGATCAAGTGGGGGCAGCCGGGGCCAAAGTCGTCATTGAAAAACTCGAACTGCCTCCTGTTCGGGCGACAGGGAAGATATTGGAAGGGGATCCCGACACGGCGGTGAACGAGCTGGTGCGTCTCCTTCATGAAGAGGCCAAAGTGATTTAGGCGGCCCGGCCGCCTGCAAACGTACCGCTTCCCGCAGAGGTCGGGCCTCCGTTGGTCGCGATGGGTCGATCAATATCGTTCTGACTCTCCAATCTGCCTATACCTTCCATGCCTGCTTGCATATCCCCCATAACAATTGTAAACTTTCTTCATTCGTTCGATAGAGCGATTCCTGATAGATATTCAATCTTGGAAAAAGGGATTATGAATCAGATTGAGACCGATATGCGTCTTGGTGATTGTTTGGAAGTACTTACTGAGTTCTCAGACGATACCTTTGATTTGATTGTGACTTCACCTCCTTATGCGGACAACCGCTCTAAAACGTATG
>CAZSME010000226.1:0-2328 GCA_964607665.1 uncultured Nitrospirota bacterium
CGCTTCTTTTTCTTCCGTTGCGGGCGATGTGGTGGGAGAAAGAGGGAAATGGCACGGCTCCTTAAACCTCCCCCCCAATGCTCGAAAAGGGAAATCGTTCTCTTTTATATCCTACTCCTGTATCTTTTTGTATAATAACGTCATGGAGTCCCTTTGCATCATTTTTGTAAGACGGGGTTCCTCTCTATCGATCTTATTATTTTTTTAAAGAAAATCCCCATGCCGGCAACGGATTTTATTCCCTCATTATTTCTGGCACAAATTTCGCTGTCTCTTTCTATCGATCACCATCGAGGACAGAGAAGATGAACGCGTTGCGGGAAACAATTTTGGTTGTCGATGATGATCCCGATATCCGAAAAATTCTAGCCGATCGACTTGAGACATTGGGTTATCAGGTCACAACCGGTAAAGACGGACTCGATGCCCTCCAAAAGGTAAACCAGGAGGAGCCCGATTTAATGTTTTTAGATCTCCAATTGCCGCGGATGAGCGGTATTGCGGTATTAAAAAAATTGAAGGGCCAGATTGATTTCCCTGTGATCGTCATTACCGCGTTTGGCACCATTGGAAAGGCCGTCGAAGCGATGCAGGAGGGGGCCGCCGACTTTATTACCAAACCGTTTTCTTCAGACCATCTGGAACTGGTCTTAAGAAAGGCGTTGGATAGCCGGGCGTTAAAACGGGAAAAAAACTATCTTCAGGAGGCACTCGAATCCCCCTATCTGGATGTGATTGGTGAAAGTCCGGCGATAAAAAAATCGGTGGAGATCGCCCGAACCGTTGCTGCAACCCCTTCAACGGTATTGCTCCTGGGTGAAAGCGGAACGGGGAAGGAGCTGTTTGCCCGGTCGATTCATCGCTTCAGCCCGCGTGCCGGCAAGCCATTCGTGGTGATTAATTGTGTTGCGTTACGAGATGAACTGCTCGAATCCGAACTGTTTGGGCACGAGAAGGGGGCCTTTACCGGGGCACATCAATTAAAACGGGGCAAGCTGGAGATCGCCAACGGCGGTACCGTCTTCTTGGATGAAATTGGCGATTTCAAGCCGGAACTTCAGGCCAAGCTGCTTCGTGTGCTTCAAGAGAGGGTCTTTGAACGCGTCGGGGGAACCAAAGAGATACCGGTCGATATTCGGATTGTCGCGGCAACGCATCGCAATCTTCCAAAAGAAGTGCAGGCGGGGCGCTTTCGTGAAGACCTTTTTTTTCGGCT
Source organism: uncultured Nitrospirota bacterium (assembly GCA_964607665.1). Lineage (GTDB taxonomy): Bacteria > Nitrospirota > Nitrospiria > SBBL01 > SBBA01 > CAZSME01. Next base: position 1,217 of record CAZSME010000226.1, read on the forward strand.
CAACGTCGTTACCCTGATCCTTCCCCCTTTGAGAGAGCGATCGGAAGATATACCCATGCTGGCGGCTCATTTCCTCCGGCGGGCTTGCCACGTTTTGAAAAAACCGCCCATCACCCTCTCGGATTGCGCGATAAAGCGGATGCGCGCTTATGATTGGCCGGGGAATATCCGCGAGCTTTCAAACATTATCGAACGAGCCGTCGTGCTGACCCAAGGAAATGAACTGGTTGCGGACGACCTCTTCCTTTCGCCTCCATCCCTTTCGTCTGATAATGCCACGACAAAAAAATCGTATTACGACCAGGTGCGTTCCTTTCAGAGGGAGCTCCTTCGGCAGACGTTACAGAGAAGCGGGGGAAGTCAGGCAAAAGCGGCAGAGCAGTTATGCCTTCAACGAACCTATCTTGCAAGACTGATCAAGAAATTAAAGGTGCAGTAGGGAGCATGTTGGGCATGACCTCTGTCCCAATACAGCCCCCTGGCTGGACAGGACTGCCCGTTTGCAAGCCGATTCCTTTTCCTATTTTCGTCCTTTTTATTTTTATGATCTGTTTTGCCGCGCAGCCGGTCTGGCCGCTTTCCGGACAAGAGGTTGTTGTGATTCGCGGTCAGGACCTTCCGCTTTACCAAGAGGTTATGAACGGATTTAAAAAGGCCTATCCCGGCCCCTTCAAAGAGGTCAATCTTAAGGGCGATCCCCAAGAATTCGAAAAGCTCGTTCCCACCTTCAAGCAAAACCCGCCCACGCTTGCGATTACAATAGGACCCTTCGCTTCTCGGATCATCAAAGAACGTTTACGTGGAACACCGATGATCTTTTCTATGGTCTTCGATCCGGGGCCGTTTGATCTATCGAGTCCTGGCATCACCGGAGTGGCGTTGCATATACCTCCGTCGGAACTGTTTCCCCGGATAAAAAAAGTCCTTTCCAAAGCCAAAGTCGGTGGGGTTCTTTACGATCCGGACAAAACCGGCCGAACGATCCGCGAGGCCCAAAACGTGGCGAGGGACAATGGTCTTGTATTGATTGCCGACAAAGTGGACTCGGGGAAAATGGTTCCAACCGCGCTCCGGGCCCTTTTAAAGAAGGTGGATTTTTTGTGGATGATTCC
>CAZSME010000227.1:0-2317 GCA_964607665.1 uncultured Nitrospirota bacterium
ATGTGTTAGAAACACAACACGATGCCGTCATTCCGGCAATGTTTAAGCCGGAATCCAGAATTAAGGGTTGAGAGTAATGAATAAGCAGCCCGCTGTATACATTTTAGCGAGCAAGAGGAATGGCACCCTCTATATTGGGGTGACATCCGATCTGATTAAAAGGATATGGGAACACAAAAACAATCTCGTGGCAGGATTTACAAAACGTTATGACATTCATTTTCTGGTTTGGTATGAATTGCACGAGAGCATGGAGTCGGCACTGGAGCAAGAGAAGCGGATGAAAGAGTGGACACGGGCATGGAAAATGAGATTGATTGAAAAGGTTAATCCAACATGGCAAGATTTATATCAAACAATTGCATGACTGGATTCCGGATAGAGGCATTCCGGAATGACGGAATAAGATGTTTTGTAATGAGTTCGTCATTCCGGCAATGTTTCAGCCGGAATCCAGGGTTGTCCGTAATGGCTTGGCCATGGATTCCGGATAGAAGCACTCCGGAATGACGGAATAAGGAGAATCTTATGGCAGGCGCACGCATTGTGATTGTAGATGACGAGATCATCATCGCGCGGGAACTGGAGGCCCGACTCGTGAGCCTAGGGTACGACGTGGTCGGGATCGCTCACTCCGGACCGGAAGCAATTGCCCTCGCGGAACAAACGCGGCCGGGATTGGTCCTGATGGACATCATACTTTCGGGCGATATGGATGGGATTGAGGTCGCGGAGGAGATCTCCCGCCGGATGTCTCTACCGGTAATCTATATCACGGCCTACACCGATCGGGTCACGCTGCAGCGGGCCAGCATTACCGGCCCGTATGGCTACATTGTGAAGCCGTTTTCCGAACGGGAGCTGCATGCCAATATCGAAATCGCCCTCTACGAGCATCAGGCCGAGGCCAAACTGCGGGAGATGGAAGCGACACGCACCCGACTGATTCATGATCTGGAGCAGAGCAATCGGGAGCTGGAGGCCTTTAGTTATCTGGCCTCCCATGACCTGCGTTCCCCGTTGCGCGGCATCCAAAGCCTGGTGGAGATTTTGTTGGAAGACCATGCTGCCGACCTACCGCCGAAAGCCCAGAACTACTTAAACTTAATGCAGACCCGCGCCAATCAAATGGATCGGCTGATTGAGGATCTGCTGGCCTTCGCCCGTTTAAACCGTCATCCACTAAAAAAACAGCGGGTGGTGACGACCGACCTTGTTCGCGAGACCCTTTCCGAGTTGGACGGGGAAAAAGAAGGGAGACGCCAGGTCGAGATTAAGGTCGGTGATCTGCCGGTCTGTCAGGCCGATCCGGCGTTGTTGCGACAGGTCTTTCTCAATTTGCTTGCGAACGCGCTTAAATATACCCGTTCGAAAGAGACCACCGTAATTGAGGTCGGTTGCCAGGGCAAAACGCCCGAAGGCGAACCGGTTTTCTTTGTGAAAGATAATGGGATTGGTTTCGATTCACAATACCGCGACAAGATATTCAATGTGTTTGAGCGGTTACACTCGGTTGACGAGTACGAAGGGACCGGCGTGGGGCTGGCCATTGTGCAGCGAGTTATCGAGCGGCATGGCGGCCGGGTCTGGGCCGAGTCAAAAGTCGATGTCGGCGCCACCTTCTTTTTCACATTGGGAAACGGCACGGCAAAGGTTGAAGTCGCCTCTTGACGCCCTTGATCCCGCCTTCCTCCCTCATCCCCACCTTCTCTCTCTTTTCTCCATTGACACCCTATAAAATGGGTGTAGAATGAGAGAGGGGGGCCGAGATGTTGGAACCACAAACGATACAGATCCTCATCGTCGAGGATAACGAAGTGGATCTGATCGCGATTCAGCGGGCCTTTCAGAAGTCCGGTATCGTCAGTCCCATCACCATTGTCAAAAACGGGCTTGAAGCGCTTGACGTTTTGCGGGGGACCAACGGTCAGAAAAAGCTTTCGGCGCCGTTTATTATCCTGCTTGACTTGAACCTTCCGAAGATGAATGGATTCGAGTTCTTAACCGAGCTTCGAAACGATGCCGATTTGAAATCGTCCGTTGTCTTTGTGCTGACAACCTCCCGCAATGATAACGACCGAAAACAGGCCTACGCGTTTCATGTTGCCGGTTACCTGGTGAAGTCGGGTCTCCGCGACAGTTTTGTTCGGATTGCGGAAATGCTGGACCGCTATCTTAGGACCGTGGAACTGCCGTCGGCGTAGAGCTGTTCTTGACACCTTTCCTGCCAATCCCGTACGATCCGCTTCGCACAATGTTGTGAACGGACAGCGACGTCCTATCTCATTTTTCCGCGGGATAGGACATTTTTATTTTT
>CAZSME010000228.1:0-2305 GCA_964607665.1 uncultured Nitrospirota bacterium
TAATCGAGCAGCCCTTTAGGTCGGCTCCCGTTGCGCGATCTATCAGCTCAAAATGGCCATTGATTTCCCGTCCCAAATCTTCTGTTAGGAGGGCACTAACAGAGTCGATATTGGCCAAATCGTAAAGGGCCAGGAGACCGATTTTCCCCTTTTGTACCGGTTCGAGTGTTTCCGGGGAGAGAACCCGGTATCGCGTCTGTGGCGGCGCGTGATAAACACGCGGCTGGTTAACACCGACAACGCCATCGTAGAATTGGGAGGTCATTTCCGACATCCCATACTCATTCACACAATACGCCGGCGGAATGCCAAACCGTTTTTCGATCATCGCGTACAGCCAATGTCGTGAGACCGTTCTCGATTTCCCCTTAAACCCACCGGTATCCATCAGCCGGCTGCCGGGTGGAAGGGTAATCGGTTCGGCCCGCTCCACGTGAAAATCGATAAAATGGACGAACGAAAACGACGTACCGAGAAGCACAACGGGCTCATTGGCCTCTGAGAGAATATACGCCAGCTTTTCTCCGAGAAGCCGACCGCGATGGATATAATAATCGCTCTCTTCTGTTCCATAGGCCTCCCGAATCACCTCCATCATATACGATAAGGACGAGTGGGGGGCTTCCTGAGGGGAAGGGGTTAAAATGCACAGGCGCATCTTTTTCCGCTCCGGGATGACGGAACGTTCAAAATGACTCATAATCGCGGCACGGGACAGGGTCAGATCAAAGAGATGGTGTCGGCTCTTCTCCCCCCCCGCTCCACCCATGGCACGCGTCGTCCCACTGGAATGAAAAACACGTTCTGCCTTTTCAACCGGCTGGCAAGCAACATCCACAAACTTGAATGCCGTCACCGGAAGGGGAGGAATCGCTTCCCATCGCGTAATCTGATCCGGCGTTTTTTTCCGTGTTAGACAAAACTGCCGATAGGGGCGATTCCGCTCAAACTGATACTGATAGATTTGGAGCGCCAGATCGTTAAAGGCATCCGGCCCTGCATCCCCTCTATGGGCCTCTCCATCCGCCAGTCCCGTCTGGATCAGCTTTAAGACACGGTCCCTCACGATAAGGGAATATAAAGCGGTTCCAACGTGTGCTTACCCCGCTGAATCAACAGGCAGGGATAAAGCAGCCCTCTCTCCTCTGAAAAGCGCTTCCGAATGTTTCCATACAGGAAGGCCAGCGTCATTCCGCCCCAAAGGAGAAGCAGAGAGACGATTCCGAGGAGGAGGAGGGTCCCTCCGCCCGAAGACGGCGCAGCCGCCAGGGGATGATAAAAGGAAAAGGACGGCGCACCGGTGTAGGTCGTTTCGCGCTTTATTTGAGAAGCCCAAACGGGATCAGGAAGGCTGTTCTGTCTTGACAACAGAATAATCTGTCCTTCTACCTCTTTAAGTCTTTTTTGAAAATGAGAGAGGTTTTCTTCATCTTCCGCAAAGTTAATACTTCCCTGAAAAAGAAGATACTCTCGATTTTGACGTCGAAGCAGATCCACATTCTGTTGCACCCTCTCCTGAAGAAGGTTGATCTTTTGAATCATTGCCGCTCTTTCAGAGGACAGATGCTCTAATGAAGAGCCCGCGGCAACGCTCACGCTTCCCGATAAAAACAGAACCACGAAAGAGACAAAGACGTATACTGAACATTTGTTTATTTGCTTTTTCATCTTTCACCTCCTATTAGGTTACAGGTGACATGACCAGGGCCGATGCCCCTCCTATACCCCACTAACGGGTATCGGGTGAAGGAGATCCCGAACAGAAAGAATCCCGACGGTCTTCCCCGCTTCTGTAACAACCAGATGGCGGACATTCTTTTTCTCCATCATCTGGTTCGCTTCAACCAACGATTCGTTTGCATCGATGGTAAAAACCGGAGCGCTCATGACTTGCTCTATTTTTGTTTTGAAAGGATCAAGGTTTTCCGCGAGAACCTTCCTTGTAAAGTCGGTTTCCGTGACAATCCCGATAATCGTATTCTGCTTCTCGATCAAAAGGCTTCCGATTTTCATATCGGCCATCATTTTAGCCGCCATCTGAACCGTAACCGCAGGGCCAACCTGACAAACCTTTTCTGTCATAATATTTTTCACTTTTGGAAGCATCTCTCCCCTCCCTTTTATAGAACAGCCTTTATCTGTAGAATAGCATTTTTTTTTAAGAACAACAAATAAAAAAAGCCCCTCCCCAAAAAATAATGGGGAGGGGCTTTAAATAAATCCCGGCAGCGACCTACTTTCCCACACCCCCGCGGGTGCAGTATCATCGGCCCTGGAGGGCTTAACTTCCGTGTTCGGGATGGGA
>CAZSME010000229.1:0-2296 GCA_964607665.1 uncultured Nitrospirota bacterium
GCGTTTGCGCGTCGATTTCAATACTCGCGCCTGCGATAAACTGATATTCCCCTTCATTGGAGATGTTCACCGTCAGGGTAAACGATCGCGTCTCTCCCGCTTCCATTGAAACAACCTGTTCCGTCTCCCCGTCGATAACACGAACCCCTTCGGGAAGATGAAAGGAGATTCGGAGTTGGTGGGCATCCATCCGTGGCGTAACAGACAACACAATCGGAAAAGGAACATCTACCGCAGGAAGAGTGGGACCGGTTAGGCTCATCTCAATCGGCGCTTTGGGTGGCGTGGCCTGTCCTTCCATTGGCAAAAGAAAGAGCGCCCAAAACAAAAGGAAGCTAGATCGCAGCCGCATCGGTTGTCCTCCTCATTGAAACGTCGTTGTTAAGTTGTAGGGAATCAACCGGGTCGTACTGGCTTGGGTGGAATACCCGTTGACATGGATCATATATTTTCCGGCCTGCAGAAACGCGCTAATCATTTCGTTTCCACTCTCCGTCGCCCCTGCCGTATGGGGATCAACAATCGGCCGGCCCTGATCATCTTCCAATAAGTAAATATCAACATCATCTGCCTTTGGATTATCCACGGTTAATGTAATCGTTAATGTCCCAGGACTGGCCAACTCCAGTAAATAAAAATCACTGGCCTCGGCAAGCGTCTCCTGCGCCGACAGACCGGGCTTCACGATCACCTTACATACACAGTCTGGGCCGGGGGTCAGTGCGGCATTTCCTCCAATTGTTAGGGCAGGAAAGGGAACCGGTTGAGGGGGAGAAAACCGATCATTAAATGGCGGATCGCAAACTGCAAGTGGAGACCCGCAGAAAATCGTATTGATATTGTCTGATGTGAGAAGGCTGGCCGTTTTTAATTGATCAAGCAGCGTATGCAAGTAGACAAATCGGGCCTGGGGGGAACGGAGCATCACAAATCCATTGTTCCATACCGAGGCAAAGCCCAGCTCCAGCGGATCGGTGTCCGTTGACAACGCACCACTATCAAAGATATCCCACAAAACCTGGCTGACGGCATCTTCCGATTCATAGGAGGGGACATCCAGACCCTGCGCTGTTTCGATCGAAAAGGAAAATGGCGGAAAGCCCGGAGAGATAGAGTCAATGTATAACGCATCGCCCAAAACGGCCTGACCGAAGAACGTCGCCGCGCCCTCACTAAAGGCTAGCCGCGGATCCAGTCTTTGCCCAAGGCCATGAGGCCCGCCGAGCGAGCTGTCTTTTGAAAGATTATGGATCATATAATGGCCAATTTCATGCAGCACCACGCTGTCATCAAAATCGTTTGTGTCCGTTGCGCTATCTCCGATAGCGATTCCGTCTACACTTTGATTATTGAGGGTAACACTCCTTGGCAGAAAAAAAGTTCCGTCACTCTGCTTGAGTGAAAACAAAAACACAACGGGAGGATAGACCGCGGTGGGCATCACCTCGGTGACGAACTCCGTGGCACGTATAAACTGGTCAAAGATATTAAAGGCCCCGGCCCGTCTGCCCGTTGCATTGTCCGATGTTGCAAGCAGTTGCAGGCCGGTTTGTGCCCCGGTGAAGACGTTCGACGTCACGGCATACAAGGCCCCGGTAATCGAACCGTCATCGCCAATCGCGTTAACAACCCTCACGTTCATCGTCGAATTCACCCGCCGGGTTATGACGCGAACACGCAACGGCGTTGCGATTTCAGAGGCGGGGACGGCGATATCAAAATCCCCGTTGGTATTGGTATCTCCGGTGGCAACAACCGCGCCACCCGCCTCTCTGAAAACCTCAATATCGGCAAAACGAATGGGCGTGCTGGTGATGGTGTTGGTCAGCCCGGTGTGGTTGACAAGCCGTTTCCCAAACAGCGCGTTTCCACGAATCGTAAACGGGGGAAGCGCGGTAAAGACGGCTGTACAGCTTCTATTTGCATCCATAATCAGCGTAACGGAAGGAAGCGTCCCAGAACAATCTCCCGTCCATTCCGTAAAAACCGATCCGGTGTTTTCTGTGGCCCTTAGCGTAACGGTTATGCCAGGGGCATAGGCCGCCGTGCAGTTTTCGCTACAATTGATCCCTGTTGGATTCGAAACAATGATACCGCTGCCGGTGCCCGATTGCGCCACGGTAAGGGTAAAAAAGGTTGAACTGGATGGTCCCGTAGGTGAGATGGGGGTAGGCCCGCTGCTATCACTCCCGCCACCCACGCAGCCCACTAAAAAGACGAGGCTGAAAACCGAGGGGATAACGATACAACGCCGAAGCCGTTGCGTATTACATCGAGAAATGAAATCAAGACCCTC
>CAZSME010000230.1:0-2275 GCA_964607665.1 uncultured Nitrospirota bacterium
TCCTCTACTGGGTGGGTCTGCTTTAGGGCGCCTCTCTAAACCTACTGCGCGACCCAATTGCTGCGTTGCGCGGTGCTCGGAATCCTCATGTACACGGCGTACATTCCGGTTCCTCCGCTCCGGGCGCCTTGCACTTGGGCCGCTCGTAACGGTTTTTAGAGGCGCCCTTTAATCGTCACCCTTCAATCGACCGCGCGCAGCGAAACCCAACGGTTGTATCCCGATAGTCGGGCACCATGTTAATCCGGGCGGAGGCGCGGCCGGATAAATACGAATCGTTCCACGATCCGCCCCGCAGCGTTTTCATCTCACCGGTATCCGGCCCTTTTGGGTTTTTTGTCGGCCCCGTTTCATAATAGAGCGGGTCATACCAATCGGAAACCCATTCTTGAACATTTCCGGCCATGTCATGCACCTGATAGGGGGATTGGTCTTTCTTAAACGATCCCACGAACATCGTGTAAGGGCTGCCGTCGTCCTTGCCTAAAAAATTGGCATAAACCGGCGTCGGTTCTTCCCCCCAGGGCCAAGTCGTATTTTCAGTCCCTTTCGCGGCCTTTTCCCATTCGGCCTCGGTGGGAAGACGTTGGCCACGCCATTTGCAAAACGCCTCCGCGTCGAGCCAGTTCACATAAACGACCGGCTGATTTGCGTCGTTGAACCGTTCGATATTCTTGACGTAACGGGACAGGGGAGAGCGGTGGCGCGTGGCTTTAACAAACTCTCCATACTCCGATTGTGTGATTTCAAACTGGCTGATTTCATACGCGTCCAAAAAAACAGACCGAACGGGCCGTTCATTTCTACCCCCTTCGTCTGATCCCATGATAAATTCACCGGCCGGGATGAGGATCATCGGATTGGCCACCGGCACACCGGACGATTTTAACGGGATCGAGGTGTCTTCTTTGGGCGCGGTCAGCCGAATCCCCGCGTACGCGATGAGGCTCAGCACGCCAACAAAAATAAACCAACTTTTGATAAAGAGTTTGTCCATTTGTTATGACACACCATTATATCCGGGGTGACTCTCCCTGCCTACTTCCCTCATCGATCAAACAATTTGACCCAGACGGTTTGGTCGGGCGTCCCCAGTTTTTTGATTTTATCCGATAACTCTTTGGGCCAGGCGGCGCTTAAAACTTTCTTGGCAAGGGCAAAGGTGGAAAGCTCGGACACCTCATTCCAGACGCCGCCCTCCTTCAGCTGCAGCTCTAACTCGGCCCGCCCCGGATCGTTTCTCCCCGGAAAATGAATGTTGGGATAAACCTTGATCCGAACCTTATGCGTCTTGTCGTATAAGATCTCCACCTTCTTCTTTTTTGCGTAGGCGACCAGCGCCTCTTTCACCTGTTCGATCTGTGCTTTGATCCGATCCTCCTCTGATTTGAGCGCGGCGAATCGCCCCACCAAGGCTACCCCCTCTTCTTTTAAATAATCGTTTTTGGGAAGCGGCACCGTTTCGTAAAGATGCTTAAACAGGGGGCAGATGGCGCGATATTCACACCAGTTACAAAGGGCCGATTGTTTTGGAGGAAACTCTTTTGCCGATTCGATTTCTTGAATTAACGCGATCGTTTCTTCTTGAAGCGTTTTTAAGTTGACGGTTGTCCGGCGCGAATGAAACTCCATATCGAACATCAGATAATGCCAGATCAGCACGACCTCTTTGATGTCGGGCCAAAGATGCGAAACGGCGATCTGGTAGAAGGCCAGTTGACGATCATCGTCGAGTTCCGGCTGGGTCGGCAGATGGCTCTTGGCCTTATAGTCATGCACCCACAAGACCCCATCTGAGGGTTGGCTGAGCCGGTCAATCACCCCCTGCATCATGTATCGGCCCTCGGGGTCGAGGGCGAACTGGACGCGATACTCGACCCCCAGTGTTTTAGATTGGTCAAACGGGTGGTAGCGACGATAATAATCGGTCACGCATCTTTCGCCGATTCGAAGATATTCGGAAGGCCCCATCTCCTCCCGGACAATTTGAACCGCATCGTGCCAGTTTTCTTTCCAGTAGTTGCGATAGTCGGCCAAAACGTCGTCCAATGTCGGGATCGGTTTTTCAAATCGAAGGTCTTTGTAGAGCTTCTCCAATGTCTCATGAACCCGTGACCCCATAAACGCTTCGATCCCTTCCGTATCAGATGGGATGTTATCGATATAGGCAAACTTAAACTTTTGCGGACATTGACGATAGGTTTCAAGTCGGGAGGAAGAATATATCATAGTAAATTTATTCTACCTTTATTACACAAATGTGCTGTCATTCCGG
>CAZSME010000231.1:0-2258 GCA_964607665.1 uncultured Nitrospirota bacterium
AAGTAACCATGCTGTTTGGCCGTTCTCATAAAAATCCGATTCAACTTTTTGAAAAGCCGGTTGCCGAGTGGGTCTACACCACCTGCGGCTACTGCTCCACCGGCTGCTCAATGGAAGTCGGGGTCAATAACGAAAAAAAGGCGATCTCGATTCGGGGGGTTGCCGATGCCGACGTCAATCGGGGGAAGCTCTGCCTCAAAGGGATTTGCGAGTTTGAGCTGTTTAACACACCCAACCGTGGCATCACGCCGCTCATTCGCGAAAAAACATTTGAGCCTTTCCGGGAAACCGGCTGGAACGAGGTGCTGGATAAAACCGCGTCGGAAATCAACCGGATTCAAGCCGCCTATGGCCGCGACGCCTTTGCCGTTGTCTCAACCGGCCAGATCTTTACCGAGGAGTTTTACACGTTGGGGAAGCTGGTTCGCGGCGTGATCGGAACCAACAACTACGACGGCAACACCACCCTCTGCATGGCCTCCGCGGTCTCGGGATATAAACGCTCGTTCGGATCGGACGGCCCGCCCGGCTGCTATGACGACTTTGAACATACCCAATGTCTTTTAGCGATCGGCTCGAACCTGCCGGAGCAACATCCGGTGATCTGGTGGCGACTAAAAACCGCCTACGATAAAAAACGTTTTCCGATCATCGTGGTCGATCCCCGTGTCACGATGTTTGCCCAGATGGCCGATATGCACCTTCCGATCAAGCCGGGCACCGATGTCGTTTTCCTGAATGCGCTGGCCCATGTGATCATAAAAGAAGGGCGACACAATCTGGACTATATCAACGCGCACACGGTGGGGTTTGATCCGTTCGCGGAAGAGGTAAAGGGATACGATCCGGTTTCGGCATCAAAAATCTGCGGTATCGATGAGGATCGCATTCGGACCGTTGCCCGTCTTTATGCCGACGCCAAATCAGCCATGTCGATCTGGACAATGGGAATCAATCAGTCGACACACGGCTCCGACGGCGTTGTGGCGATTAACAACCTGAATCTGATTACCGGCAATATCGGAAAGCCGGGGAGCACCTCGTTATCGATTACCGGCCAGTGCAACGCGATGGGGACACGGGAGTTCTCCTCCTGCTCGGGGCTGCCGGCCTATCGTGCGTTGGAAAAGGAAGAAGATCGGGAGTTCATGTCAAAATTCTGGGGGGTCGAAAAAGAGTTTTTTCCCAAAAAACGGGGCCTGTTCCAAACCGATATTTTTCCCGCAATCGAAGTGGGCGCCATCAAAGGGATGTGGTTGATTGCGACCAACCCGATCTCCTCGATGCCGAATGCCGCGCGAATTCGAAAGACGATGGAGAAGCTGGAGTTCCTGGTTGTGCAGGATATTTATAAAGATGTGGAGTCGGTCCAGTTCGCGCACGCCTATTTTCCGGCCGCGATGTGGAGTGAAAAGGAGGGGCTGTTTACCAATACCGAACGGCGGGCCAATCGGGTCCGAAAGGTCGTCGATCCACCGGGAGAGGCCAAGGCGGACCTTTGGATCTTTACCGAGATGGCAAAGCGGTTTGAACGGGGCCGGAAATTAACCTTCCCTAAAACGGCGGGCGAGGCGTTTGAAGAGATGAAGCAGGTCTCAAAGGGACGCCTCTGTGACTACTCCGCAATGACCTACGAAGCGATTGAAAAAAACCGGGGGATTCAATGGCCCTGTAACGAAGGGAGCCCGAAGGGTAGCCCGCGTCTTTATACAAACGGTGTCTTTCAGCACCCCGACGGCCGCGCCAAACTGATTCCCCTTCCGTTTATCGATAACAACGAACGGCCGGATGATCAGTACCCGTTTTGGCTAAACACCGGCCGCGTGGTGGAGCACTGGCACACCCGCACCAAAACCGGAAAGATCGGCAACTTAAACAAATTCAGTCCGATTCCGTATATGGAGATCAATCCGTCGTCTGCAGTGAACCTGGGGGTTCAGCATATGGAATATGTCCGGGTGGTCTCACGCCGTTCCGATGCCGTCGTGATGGCGCAGCTGACCGAGCGGGTCGCCCCCGATGCGGTGTTTATCCCGATGCATTATTACGATTGCGTCAACCGCCTCTCATTGGGGCTTTTGGACCCTTACTCCCGCCAGCCCGCCTATAAACAATCGGCCGTGCGGATTGAAAAGATCGCCGATCAAGAGACCGCCGCACGGTTAAATCTTACCGCAAGAACGTATTAAGCTCTCGTGTCAGCTTCATCGGCGCATGAGGCCATTACGATCATTCGCCCCCTTATCGGAATCACTCCT
>CAZSME010000232.1:0-2258 GCA_964607665.1 uncultured Nitrospirota bacterium
TCAGCACATGAATATATTTATATTTCAACGGGCAGGTCAGGTAGTCATCGATTTGATAGGCGTTCAATGGGCCAACAAATGGGGTGCTCGTAATGACCGTGTCTATGTTGGGCGTTGTTTTCTCCCTGCCCTCCCCGGCGCGTGTGATGGCGACGAGCGGCGGTGTTTTCACGGCCCGAATCGCTGCCGGCGGCAGGTTCAACGCCTCGATCACAAACGGCGAGACCTTACGAGGGCGTCCCCTCACCCCCCCCTTCGGCATATTGCGCGCCGGTTAAAAACAGTTTTTCTTTTGCCCGGGTCATCCCCACATAAAAAAGCCGTCTCTCCTCCTCAAGATGCGGATTGCCTTCCGGAGCCGCTTCGGCAATAAGGGCGGCAGGGAGCGAGAGTGCCTCTCCCCGTGCCCGTGTTGGAAACGCCCCATCCGAAAGCCCCACCATGAAGACGATTTTGAACTCCAACCCCTTTGCCTTATGAACGGTCAGAAGATGAACGGCATCGGCATCACGATCCGCCTCGGCCTCGGGGGGATTTTCGCCGGCCGCAAGCAACAGGTCCAATGCATCCACCAGATCATGCAGAAACGGCGTGGCGGTCCACTGACTCATCCGTTTAATCTCTTCAAAAAATCGGGCGATGTTTTGTAGTTCATTCGTATTCGCCGCGACGCATTTCGACAAGAGCCCGCTGGATTGAAGAAATTCATAGAGGATCACACCGGCATTCACCTCACGGGAACGATTTAGAAAGCCCAGAAGATCGCTTTCGAATTTTTGAAATGTTGCGAGGACCTCTGCAGGTGTTGTCTCTTGCGTGGCCTCTTTTCCTCCCCCCCCCTCTTTCAAAATGGCATAAAGGGATCGATTTTTTCGTTTGGCTTCAGCCATCTGCTGGGAAAGGAGGCTGATGGGGAAGCGGTACAGATCGGAGCTGAGCAAAAAATAAACCGACCGGCTGTCATGGATGTCGATCACCGCGCGCATAAACGCGATGATGAGGCGGATTTCCGGCCGGCTGAAGAGTCCTTGATTTCCGGTAAACCGATTGGGGATGTCGTGCATCCGAAGCGCCCGGACATAGGGATCGGCGGCCGCATTCCGCCGTACTAAGATGGCGATATCGCCATAGCCGCCGGCGGAAGCGGCCTCCGCGGCGATGGTTTTTGCAACCCAATCGGCTTCCGAAGAGACGGTATCGAAATAAAGATGGACAACGGCCTCCCCCTTCTCTTCTTCCCTCGGCCTTCCCGAAAGACGCTTGTCGATCTTCTCAATCGTTTCCAATCGGTTTGGATTATTGTACTGAATGAGTCGGTAGGCCGCATCGAGTATCTCTTGATTGGACCGGAAGTTTTGGGTCAACACCACCCGTTTCGCGTCGGGATAAATCTTGGTAAAGCTTTGTATGTTGGAAATGGCCGCGCCGCGGAACTTATAAATACTCTGATCATCGTCGCCGACAACGGTGATTTGCGCCCCCTGTTCGGCCAGCAGGCGCACCAGTTGGAATTGCGCATAGTTGGTGTCCTGAAATTCGTCGACTAAGATATAACGGTAAGGCAGTTTTTTGAGTAGGGCCGGGACGGCCCGCAACAGGGAAAGCGTCAGGGCAACCTGATCCCCAAAGTCGATCGACCGGTTTTCGATCAGAAGGCGTTGGTAGATCTGATACGTCTCGGCTAACTCCTTTTGTAACGTCGCCTCCTGCACGAGCGAGGGGTCTTCGGGATGCGCGGCGGCATCGGACAGGGCGCGCTCTGCATAGGCCAGATAGGCCGCAGGCGAGATATCTTCATCTTTTGCGCGCGAGATATGTTTCAGCAGCGATGCAACATGTTTGGTCGGATTGGACAGGGGTCGATACGAGGCGAGGGGGAAGTCAAACAGGTGCTTTTGGAAAAAGATTGTTTGTTCCGGCTGTGACAGAACACGGAAATCGGGTGAGAGGCCGATGCGCAGGCCATATTCCCTTAATAGCCTGTCCCCAAAGGCGTGGAAGGTCGAGATTTGGACATCGGTATAGCCGTAGGGGGTGAGGAGATCGACCCGTTCTTCCATCTCGGTTGCGGCCTTTTCGGTGAAGGTCAGCGCGAGAATTTCGTGGGGTCGGGCCTTTTTTGTTGCGATGAGATGGGCAATTCGATGGGTTAAAACAAGGGTCTTCCCCGTGCCGGCACCGGCAATAATGAGAAGCGGGCCTTCGGTATGCGCCACCGCGATTTTTTGAATGGGGGATAGAGAGGAGATCGATTCCAT
>CAZSME010000233.1:0-2253 GCA_964607665.1 uncultured Nitrospirota bacterium
TAGGGGGGTGTTGTAAAAGTGTCCCACGAACGGATGAAGGGGACTTCGGTAAAGGACTATCTTCGTTCTCGTTCGCCCAGAGAGAGGATGTAATGGACCAAGTCCCATGCCTCCTCTTCCTTTCCACGAAAGGCATCGCTGTAACTCGGCATCGGTGTTCCGTCCAAACCGGTCATAATTGTTCTGTAGATGTCCTCATGTGAGATGCCATTTCCAAACCCCTCTAAACGGGTTAAATCCATCGGCATAATCATCAGCCCCCGATCATCATACAGGGGGTCCGGCCCACCTTTTCCAGACGCCCCATGGCAAGCATCACATCCCATTTCTTTATACAGCAGTGAACCGCGCTGAACACTCTCAACAGAGTAGGTATAAGGCCCAACATGCTCAACGTACTTGATTATTGTTTCCGTCGGGAGTTCCTGTTTTATAAATGTTTTCTGCAGATAGTGCGCTACGCTACGGATTGAGGTCTCACCCAGACTCTGAAAAGATGGCATGAAGCCGGGAATCCCCTCCCGAATGGTTCGCATCAGATCCGTCAGCATGGGGAGACTCCCCGATTCGGTTGAGCGAAATTTGAAACGCCCCGCGGTAAAATCGTTGGGACGAGGATGAGAATAAGGGCCGATAAAGATGGACGCGGCGCCATCCCCCTTTCCTCCGGCACCATGACAGTGAATACAGCTCATTTCGTAGATGGCTTTTCCACGTTCGACATCCATGCTGTCTTGGCGGCCTTCTTGAAGCGGCACGGAATGTCCATCATGTTTTGTAGTGGCAAGCGTATGGGTAGCGGCGACAATAACCCACAAAATAATGATGGCCATAAAAATGCAATATCTCTTTTGTTTTTTCGCGGCCATGCTGCTCTCAAAAATCAAAATCTATTCCGAGCGCAACTAAATTACTAAAGTTCTGCAACGGATTCCGGCTCACTCCCTCGACATTATAGCTGTTCCGCAGATAGAACGAGAAATTATCCCGCAGGTAGTAGCGCGCCTGGGCCGTCAGCAGTTTACCATCGGCCTTCTCGGCAATAAGCCCGCCACTATTGAGTTGATCATACCGGAACGAAAGCAATGTTTGATCGGTTGCCAGATAGTCCCCCTCGATTGTCAACCCTTTGGCTTCGTTATCAAACGTTCCAGCCAGACCGTCCGGCACTCCCTTTAAGGTATCCCAGATGACGGCGCCATAAAGATCAAACAGGCGATACCGAATATTTCCAGAAAACCCGTAGCGCAACCAATCGACTGGAGATGTTTGGTCGATACCGATGGGGACACGCGCGGTATCATAGCCACGATAGAGGAGACTCGAAACACTTCCTGAAATATATGTTGTGCCTCCAAAGTTAAACCTTCCCATGAGATAGGGATCTTTTTTAGGATTGGACTGGCCGGGGCCGGAATCCATCCCCTCCATGATACCGGCTTGAATCAGCACCGGGCCAATGACGGTATGGGTATCGATCCCAAGATCGCCTGTCGTGTTGTAAAGAACAGGGCGTGTGACTTCAACCGGTCTCTGATCCGCCGTCATCACGCCAAAAAACTTAGATGCAAAGGCATAGGGGGTTAGGCCAAACCGCTCTATTTGGCCATCCGGATCAACTCTTCCCGGCAGGTTCGAAATGAACTGCCGATTGGTCGGATACGAGAAGCTGGTCGAGGGATCGATCTTACCGGCCATGACCATGGGTCCATGCGCCATGGAACCCGAACCGTGGTGCATCGTTGTCCCTTCGTTAGCCATACCGGACATGCCGGAAGGACGAAAGAGGGCGGGGAGATGAAACATGAAAAAGAATTCGTTTCCTAAACCAAATCGCGACTCCTCTTTGAACTGTCCCCCTTTAACCCCATCGATCGCAATCGTCTCGTGCTCCAACTCAAAAAAGTATGAAATACCGTCGGTGACGGTTCCGCCCAGATAGAACGAGAGGTCTTGCGGCAGGATGATCGATATCTCGTCTTGTCGACCGCCCGAATACGACCGAATCAGGTCGCCGGTGGTCCGGATCGAAAAGATATTAAGAAGCGAGGTTTCGGACATAATACGGCCGATCCGCCGCTTTTCCAGAAGCTCCCCCTCTTGAACGGTGGGGATTTGAAAACCGGCAATATGGAAGGCCTCTCCGAAGGGATTTAAGCGTGGCGGTTTGGTGTGGCAACTGGTGCAGGAGATATTATATTTACGCGCGAAGGCCGGAACCGCCTCCGCAGAATTTGGAGCAAGAAAGAAAAG
>CAZSME010000234.1:0-2253 GCA_964607665.1 uncultured Nitrospirota bacterium
CATTCTCTCTTCCAGCGCCTCTTGGGCCTGATCAAATCGTTCGATCAGCGCCTCGCGCGATCGAGCAATTGTTTCTGCGGCCACAGAGGGGGTTGGTACGCGAAGGTCAGAAACAAAATCGGCAATCGTCGTATCGGTTTCATGTCCGATCGCGGTCATGATCGGGATATTCGATTGCGCAATCGCGCGCGCCAAAACCTCTTCGTTAAAGGCCCAGAGGTCCTCAAGCGATCCGCCGCCACGGGCCAGGACGATCAGATCGATCGCATTGGTATCGTCCCGATGATTGACCCTTGCAATCGTCTCCGCGATTTCGATGGCTGCCCCTTCCCCCTGCACCCGTACCGGATAGATCAATGTGGTCACGGCGCCCCCCGCGCCGCGCTCCGAGAGGATTCGGATAAAGTCTTGCAGCACCGCGCCGGTGGGAGAGGTGATCAGCGCGATTTTTCTGGGAAAAGCAGGAATCGGCCTTTTGCGTGATTCGTCGAAAAGCCCTTCGATCCGAAGCCGTTCTTTGAGCGCCTCAAACGCGGCCATCAACGCGCCAATGCCGTGCGGCTCGATATAATCGACAACGATCTGATACTCACCGCGGGGTTCATAGACCGTCAGGTGGCCTCGAACCAGGACCCGATCGCCTTCGCGTGGAACAATGAAAAAGCGTCTTTGCAATTTGAAAAGGACGACCTTGATCTGCGCCGCCTCGTCTTTTAACGTGAAGTAGCAGTGCCCCGACTGGGGCGTTTTAAGGTTGGTCACCTCTCCGGTAACCCAAACATCGGAGAAGATCTCTTCGATTTCAGAACGAAGAACGGCCGTTAACTCGCGAACCGTTAATATCGTTCGCTGTCCCATTGGAACCGCTGGGAAGGGGATACGACTATTCACAACGTTTAATCCGTGATGAGAAAGTCGGGTCATGAAAGCGAGGGGCGGGCACCTCTAAAAACCGTCGCGAGCGGCCTGAGTACAAGGCGCAGGGAGCACAGGAACCGGAATGTACTTGGTGTACATGAGGATTCCGAGCACCGTGCAACGCAGTAATCAGGTTGCGCGGCAGGTTTAGAGGGGTGCCCGGAAGTCCCCGCCTTTGCCGTGGTGAAGGTTCAATCAAACCTGGTTTTAGACAGGTGGGCGCCAAGAGAAAGACATTAGGCTTTTCCGAATTCGACGCGGAACATGCACACCGTCTTTTTGGACTCGGCTCCCTTTTTAAAGTTGTTCGGTTTAGATTCAACCGTTCCACGCACAAGGCAGGGACAGGCTTTCACGCCGGTTTAAACTCCTCAAATTGTTCTTCGATACTATCAATTAAATCACGGGTCTTTCGATTGATCATCGCTTCACTTTCTTTTTGCTGTTTTGTTGCCTGAAAGAATTCGTGCGCGATATTGAGGGCGGCAAAAACCGCCACCTTTGAGAAGTCGACCGTTTTTGTACCGCCGGCAAGCTCCGTCATCTTCTGATTCACAAACGCAGCCAACTCTTGCGCGTAAGCCTCATCGGCATCGCTCCGAAGGGTATATCGGCGTCCAAAGACCTCCACCTGACACCGGTTCTTCAGTTCCACCTTTGCAAGCCCCCCATTTTGACTCACAACCCAACCTCCCGATCGAACGATACTTACAAACCCACCGCGACCAACGGGAGCGGTTCGCTCGCTTCCGCCCGCGGCGGATTAATGCTGAGGGGCTGCCCCATTCAATGTTCCCAACAGCTTTTCAATCCGTTTTCGAATAAGACGCCGTTCTTCCTTCATCTGGTGAATCGTTTTTTCTTGCTCCCCGATTTCCGCCCTCATCGCGGCCTTTTCTGACTGAAGGGCCCGAATCCGCTCGATCATCTCGGACACCCGCAACTGTAAAACTTCAAGAGGTTGTTGCGCCATGATTCCCGGTCTTAATTGTACTCCTTACTTAATCCTTCACCTGAACTTACTCTACTGATTCCCTCAAAGCTTGTCAACCCCCAACCTTGTCTCCCGGGACGATCTTTTTATGAGGTCGTGCCATCACTTGCATCGATCCGAAAAACAAGTATAATATCTTCGAGTTCTATCTTATTCGCAGACGAATAAGCCCTTGTTCTATTTAGGAGTAAAATGAAACGCCTCATCATTGATGATCTTTACTGCTGGTCTGTTTTTAGTGAGCCGCGTCAAATGGATTTCAACGGCCATTTGTGGGTTCGCCCCGAAGGGAATCTCCTGATTGATCCGCCCCGAATGATCGATTCCGATCTCGCCCAACT
>CAZSME010000235.1:0-2250 GCA_964607665.1 uncultured Nitrospirota bacterium
CCGGCGGCCCCTGCTCATCCGCTATGCGGGAGGGGCCGTCACCGTCTTCGGAATCAGTTTGATTCTGGTCTAGACTCTCGTTAAAGAAAATTTAAGGGCTAAACCCATCGACCGGGCTTACTTGGCACATCATTCACCGGTGAGCGTCATGCTGGACACAAACAAGGTCATCTATCATGGATAAAGAAAAAACGAAAAAGGTCGTAAAAGAAGCCTACGGTAAGATCGCAAAAAACCCAGACGATTCTTGCGGCTGTTCGTGTGGACCGGATACCGCCGCATTGGCGAAGTCGGTTGGATATTCGGAAGAAGAACTGAGCGCCATCCCGGAGGAGGCCAATCTGGGCTTGTCCTGTGGAAATCCAACCGCGTTGGCCCAGATCAAAGAAGGGGAAACGGTTCTGGATCTGGGATCGGGCGCCGGTCTCGATTGCTTCTTGGCTGCAACCCAGGTGGGGAAAAATGGTACCGTCATCGGCGTGGACATGACCCCCGAAATGGTTGCAAAGGCCCGCGACAACGCAAAAAAGAACGGGGTATGCAATGTTGAGTTTCGGCTGGGCGAGATTGAGCATTTACCGTTAGACAACGCTTCTGTTGATCTGGTCATTAGCAACTGCGTGATCAATCTCTCCGCCGATAAACCCAAAGTCTTTCAGGAGGTCGTACGGGTCTTAAAACCGGGCGGGAGAATAGCCCTTTCAGATATGGCCCTTGTCAAACCGCTTCCCAAGCACATTCAAGAGAGGATCGAGAGCTATGTTGGTTGCATCGGAGGCGCCATTGAGGTCGATGAGTATAAAAACATTGTCGAGGCCGCTGGATTGAACCATGTAAAAATTTCTGTCAAAGGCTCGTCCGCCTGTATTGATCCCGACACAAAAGACCCGATCGGCCGGGCCATTTTAGATGGCATAGGAAAAGAGGCCTCTCTTGATGAATATGTGGTGAGTGTTTATGTCGAGGGGGATAAATAGCCTGAAGGACGGGCATAACACGATGTATTCTGTGTCTATTCGATGGATTGTTTTGGCAGGAATCGCCGCGGCACTGGTTTCAAATCCCAGTGGTCATGCGGAGGAGATCGGAAAAACACCGGCGAAAACGGCCAAAACATCGGTATTCAACGAACGATGGCTCGATGCCGTTGTGTCGATTGAACAGGTAGGCGAGGAGGAAAAGAGCGAGGCGATCGGGACCGGTTTTCTCCTTCAGACGGCCAAAAATCATATCCTGCTGATGACGGCAAAACATGTCATCAGCGATGACACGGGTGCTGTGCGCAAAAACCTGGGGTTCCTGCTGAATCGGCCCGACCGTGGCACCGATTTGGTTCTGGATAAAAACCTCGCGGAAAAACAGTTGGGAACCTGGTTTGTGTCGGCATCATACGATATCGCATGCCGATTCATCGCGTTGCCAAAGACAACAACCGTACGAACGATTCCGCAGTCGGCGATTATCCGAACCAGCGATCTCAACGCGGGTGCCCCGCTCCTCCTCCTGGGCTTCCCCCTGGGAAATCGATCGACCGATCATGCAAGGGCGATTGCGCGCAGCGGCATGGTCGCGCGCGCGGACGCCGACGGGATCATCGCCGATGCGTTCGTCTTTCCGGGCAACAGCGGCGGCCCGGCCGTCTATGTGCCAGTCGTCAAGGTAGGCGGTGGGATGACCTCTTCCCTGATCAATGAGGAGAAGCTGGTTGG
The DNA here is from genome assembly GCA_964607665.1 of uncultured Nitrospirota bacterium. Classification (GTDB taxonomy): domain Bacteria; phylum Nitrospirota; class Nitrospiria; order SBBL01; family SBBA01; genus CAZSME01. Next base: position 1,710 of record CAZSME010000235.1, read on the forward strand.
GGTGGTATCCAACTATATTGCTTATCCCGATGTGGCCATTAGCTCACAAACAAAACGGCCCCGGATTATTTTCGAGGAGAACTCCGGATTGGCAAATCTGGTACCGGGTGATGCGATTATTGACCTGTTAAACCGAAGCGATGTTGCGCAGAAAGATGCCGAGCTGACCCTTCGGGATTTGTCACCGTGAGACTTACGCAATACCAGGTGGACGCGTTTGCCAGCCGCGTTTTTGAGGGGAATCCGGCGGCCGTGGTTCCGTTGATCTCCTGGCTTCCCGATGCCATCCTCCAAAACATTGCCGCAGAAAACAACCTTTCCGAGACCGCCTTCTTCGTCCCCTCCGCGCGCGGGTTTCATTTGCGCTGGTTCACGCCGACCACGGAGGTCGATCTGTGTGGACACGCGACCCTGGCCGCGGCGCATCTGCTCTTTGAGCATCTTGGCTATGCGGGGGCAGCGATTACGTTCGAGACAAAAAGCGGCGATCTGATTGTGCGGCGGCAGGACAAGTGGCTGGTCATGGACTTCCCCGCCCGCC
>CAZSME010000236.1:0-2241 GCA_964607665.1 uncultured Nitrospirota bacterium
TCTAACTTTCCGGCCTTTGCTTCTTCCTGTAAAATCTTCAGCGCGATATCGTGTGGTGTGACCTTCTTATAAGGACGATCTGCCGCCGTTAGGGCCTCATAAATATCGGCGATGCACAGCATACGCGGCTGAATCGGAATTGCGTCGCCCTTTAGCCCCTTGGGATAGCCCGATCCATCCAGCTTTTCGTGGTGCATCGCGGCATAACGAGGCACATTTTCCAACGCCTTGGTAAATGGAATTTTTTCCAGGATCAAGATCGTTTGGTGAACATGCCGTTGAATCTCTTTAAATTCGGAGGCGGTCAGATTCCCCCGGATCACCCCCAGGCTTTCATGCTCATAGGGGGTTAAGATAAAGCGGGTCTGGCCTGCGGTGTCCGTATAGGATTGCTCGGCGATACCCCGCAGCCGGTTTATATCCTCCGGTGGAAGAAACCCAGGCGTATTGATGCGTTGCAGGAAGGCCCAATCGTCCTGTGCCCTTCCCAGCTCTCCCTGGAGGCGTACATCAATTTTTTGTAACATGTCGGCATTGGCATTGGCCGATGATATCAGGGACAACTTTTCCCCTTGGGCGCGAATAATGTAATGGGACTTGATCGTTTCAAACGTCTGCGCGATCTTTTCCATTTGCCATTCGTTGAGCTTCATCCCCTTTTCCAAAACCGCCTCTTTCACGCCAATCTTTCCGATATCGTGCAGCCACCCGGCCATTCGCAACTCCTCAATCTCTTCAGCGGTAAAGTGGATAGCACCAAAACGTCCGTCCTTTTCACGATCAACCGCTTGCGCCAGTAAAACGGAGAACTTGGTCACGCGCCCCGAATGGCCGGCCGTATGGGGCGATCGGGCATCAATCGCCTTTGCCGAGTAACGCACCAGCGAACGGAACAGGTTTCGGACCTCCTCGATGAGCCGGGCATTGCGAACGGCTACGGCCGCTTGACTGGCCAGAGACAAAACCAGATCTTCGTACTCTTTCCTAAATGGAATCACGTCCCCGTTGGCGTCGGTGGAGTTGATCAACTGCAACACCCCCATCGTCTCGCCCCGATGATCACGCATCGGAACCGCGAGGATCGATTTCGTCCGGTAACCGGTCTTAAGATCAAAATCTTTTTTACATTGATAGGGCAGCCCCGGATCCAGCTGATAGGCGTCCGGGATATTCACGATGGTTCCGGTTGCCGCGACAAAGCCCGCCACCGATTCCGTCGTTAACGGGATATAAAACGACTTGAACGGAAGTTTGCCGGTCTTTTTTTCGAGGGATTCTGTTTGGGCGACAAGGAAATTAAGCCGATTCCCCTCCTTAATATAAAGCGATCCGCCGTCCGCGCGGGTGAATTGACGCGTTTCCGTGACGATCTGTTCTAGGAGTTTTGAAAGATTGTGCTCGCTGGAGAGGGCAACGCCAATCTGATTCAGACGGGTAATTTGGGATTGCAACGCGGCGTAATCGGATGATACGGTCTGGTCGGACATAGGCGATGAACCCTCCGGCTCGTTAAGGAAGTGAATCAATGCAATCAGCGTGTAACGTAGCACGTTCTGTCCCGTCCCGCAAGCGGAAACTGTTTTGCGTTGTCAAAGTACTGTGGTACGATCGGCCTATGATTTTTCGTGTCAGCCTGTTTTTATTTATCCTCTTCTCTTCGTCGGTTTCTTTTGCGGAGGCCGACTTAAAAATCGCTGCGGCGGCCAGTTTACGAAATCCATTCGATGAGATTATCCGCGCATTTCGGGAGGAACACCGCATCACGATCACGTATGGCGCGTCGGGTTCGTTACTGGCGCAACTGATCCATGGCGCGCCGTTTGATATGTTCCTGTCTGCCGACGAACACCATCCCAAGAAACTGGTTGAAGCAGGCCTGGCATCCGACCTTTTTGATGTTGGTATCGGGCGGCTTGTTTTGTGGGTGCCACAAGGGGCCTCCATTGATATTGCGAAAGAGGGGGTCGCGGGGCTCTTACATCCTTCTATTCGAAAAATCGCGATTGCGAATCCGATCCATGCCCCCTATGGCGCGGCGGGTGTCGCGGCATTGCAGCACTTTGGTGTTTATCAGAAGATTCAACAAAAACTTGTTTTTGGAGAAGATATCTCACAAGCCACGCATTTTGTGGAATCGGCCGCGGCCGATGTTGGGATACTGGCCTACTCAGTGATCATCGGACGATCTGGAAGATACTGGCCGATTCCGACGGATACGCATCCGTCCTTAAAACAGGTTGG
>CAZSME010000237.1:0-2240 GCA_964607665.1 uncultured Nitrospirota bacterium
CAGCGAGAGGACGAAATAATATTTCATTCGATGACGACGCCATTTTTGCTTTAGAAAAAACATGGCCTGTTATCGTTTCTTTGCAAGACGCGACAACTCTTGGTAATGGCTTTTTTCTTCGGGGGTCATCGAGGTGGGAAGGGCAATCTCAATCTTGACATACAGGTCTTGCTTTTCTCCTTTACGAACGGGGAGCCCTTTCCCCCGAAGTCGGAAAATCTGTCCGCCGCGACTGCCGGCCGGAATCTTTAAAATAAGATTGCCGTACAGGGTGTTGATTTTTATTTCCGCGCCTAACGCCGCCTCCCATGGCATCACAGGAAGGGTCATGGTCAAGTGATCATCGACAACGGTAAATTGGGAGTGGGATTGCAACTTGACTAAGATAAAACGGTCTCCCGAAGCCCCACCTCCCTTCCCCGGCTCTCCTTGCCCGGCCAGCCGAATGCGGGCACCGTCTCGAACCCCAGCGGGGATGGTCACCTTGAGCTCTTTTTCTTCCAGAATTTGCCCCGTTGCTTTACATCGCGCGCATAGTTGTTGCCCGAGCAGTCCGCGTCCCCGGCAAAAGGGGCAGGGGGTATGCCGTTTCACGCGAACCTCCCGCTTGGCCCCCTGCGCCACCTCTTCTAATGTCAACTCCATCTCGGTCTCAATGTCGGCCCCTCGCTCGGGTTTTATGCCGGTTCGTGCCGATCCACGCGTGCTCTTCCCACTCCACGCATAATCATCCTCTTCACCTCCAAAGAGCGATTGAAAAAAATCGGAAAAGGCGCCGCGGCGATCGAACTGCGAGTATCTCCACCCCTCCTTTGCTTCTCTTGTCTTTGAACTTTTCGGAGGAGGGGGCGGGGACGCGGCGCGAAACGACATCCCCTCTTTCCAGTTTGTACCCAGTTGGTCGTATTGGGAACGCTTTGCAGGATCACGCAGCACTTCGTACGCCTCATTGATCTCCTTAAATCGCTCCTCGGCGGCCCGCCTTTGCCCGACCGCAAAAAGATCGGGATGATGCTTTCGCGCCATCTTTCGATACGCATCTTTAACCTCCTTTTCGGATGCGGAGCGCGTAATCCCGAGCACCTCATAATAATTTTTGAATCGTATTCCCATTGCGGTTTTTTAAGTGGATGCCTCCGGGTTCTCCAAGGGTTGCAAACCCTGCGAGCGAATCGACCGGCTGATGCAGAGGCCGACACACATGACCAGGGTTCCTAAAACACAATAGATCGCGGCCATCCCAATGGAGGTTAACCCGGGTACAGGATCGCGAAGCAGGAGCGCGAAGCGATATCCCCATAGCATCGCAAGCAGCGAGCCCGATCGAATCAGGGAGATCGCCCCTTTCCGGGTGAAGGCCTTTCCTTTCAGGCCGGTTCGGAAGATGACCCATGCCATGTAAAACGATAAACAGGTTAAAAGAAGGTGCGGGGCGAAAAAGAGATCTTCTTCGTGTGTTCGAATGAGACGATAGAAACGGATACCGCTTCCGAACAGAAGAATCCCCCCGGCTGCGATGAGAAACGATCGAAATTGTTTAATCGGCACGCATCACCTTCGGGTTTAAATCGCGGAGTATTTCCGCGTCTTCTGAAAGACGGCGTATGGCCGACTGGGCTTTTCCTCGGGAATCAAACGGCCCGAGCCGAACACGATAATGGCCTGTTCGTGCGCGTTCGATATAAACGCTCCGATCATATCGCCAAATCCGTTTCATCGCGTAGGCGGCATTATCCTTGCTGTCAAACGATCCAATTTGGACGACGAACGGCCCCGCCACCTGTTCCATGCTTACGACTTCAATTTCGACCTTCGCGACCCCGCTGCCCATCATTCGCAGCTCCTTTGCCGCCGCATAAGAGAGGTCTACAATCCGACCCCGGACAAATGGCCCACGATCATTCACGCGAACCGTGACCTCCCGGCCGTTTTCCAGGTTGGTCACCCGTAATACGGTTCCGAACGGAAGGGTGCGATGGGCCGCGGTATGCTCGTACATATCGAAGGTCTCTCCGCTGCTGGTTTTTCGCCCATGAAACGGTTCCCCATACCAGGAGGCCAGACCGGATTGCGTGTCACCCTCTTCATAGGTGCGAACGCCGGCGCATCCATTGAGCAGAAGAAAAATAAGGAGGGAAAAGAAGAGGGGACAGGGGGGGCGTGTCCGTGCGCCGCTACGCTTATTCTTATCGTTTTGCATGGCAATAAGGGTAACAGAAAGGATAGAGAGAGGCAATGGG
>CAZSME010000238.1:0-2232 GCA_964607665.1 uncultured Nitrospirota bacterium
CAATCTCTTTGAGGAGGGCTTCCCCGTAGCGGTTGACCTGCCACCTCCGAATCGCCGGAATCGATGCCAGTGTCTCAATAGTGAGCGGCGTTTTTTTAGAAATCTCCTGAAGAAGCGGTGTCGTGAAGACCATCGCCGTTTCCACCCCTTCCGCGGCGGCCTGTTGATCCCGCCAAACACGGAGTTTAATAAAAAGCCTTTGCTGGGTTCGAGTCAGCAGAGTCCCTTTCTTCTTCTCTCGCGTGGGTAACGGCTCTTCCGAATGGAGTCCTTTTTGAATGGCGGCCAACCAGCTGAGACGATCCTTCACAATACGCCCCTTTGGAAAAAGTTGCATAAAGGCCTCTTCGTCTTGAGGCGGATTTTCAGCCAACCTTAAAAGATCATGGCTATGGGCCACCTTAAACGGGGGAAGGTCTTTTTCCTTGGCCAGGCCGTCTCGCATGATAACCAGTTCCTTCAGGATTTTCTGCGCCTCAAAAGAGAGGGCATTCGCCCCTTTAATGCGAAGATAATCCGCAGGATGAAACGGTTTTCGAATTGAGGTGAGTTCCTCTGCCAAAAGACATTCCTCTTCAAGCTGATCGCCTCTTCCCCTTTTCAACACCTCCTCGGTTAAAAGGGAACGGAGAGAAGAGAGGTAGACGGTATCTTCCGCGGCATAATCGAGCTGTTCTTTAGAAAGGGGTCGGACCGACCAATCCGATTTCTGATGTTCTTTGGACAGGGTCACTTGAAAAAATCGGGAAACCAGCTCCTTCAGAGAATATCGCACCATCCCCATCGCACGCGCGGCCAACGCGGTATCGAAAATCGGCCCGACCTTAAAGTTAAAGTCTCTCTTTAAAGATGTAACGTCATAGTCTGCTCCATGAAATATTTTTAAAATCGATCGATCTTCAAAAAGAGGCCGAAGTGGAAGCACCGAATCCAAAACAAGCGGATCAAAAATGTAATGTCGATTGTTGCCGGAAATCTGAATAAGAGCGACCCGTTCGTTGTAGTGATAGAGCGAGTCCCCCTCGATATCCACACCCAGCTCTTTTGCGGAAGCCAGCTCGGAAATGGCCCGATCGCGTTCTTCCGGGGTCGTGATATATTGATATTCAAATGGCATTTTGCTTTTTACACGCGCTTGCTCAACGTTGCGCGATTTCCTAAAAGGCCCTGCGGCAGGGCAATCATCATTAAAACGAGCAAGGCCCCAAAGATCAGCATCCGATAGAGGTCAAGCCCACGAAGAAGCTCGGGCAAGAGGGTTAGTAAAAACGCGCCCAGGATGGCTCCAAAAAGCGATCCCATTCCCCCTAGTACAACCATCGTTAAAATTCGGACCGACTCGAAAAAATTAAAACTTTCTGGAGAGACAAAGGCATATTTGGCCGCAAAGAAGACACCGGCAACGCCAGCCACCCCCGCGCCCAACACGAAGGCTAATACCTTCATCCGTGTGGTGTCAATCCCCATCGCTTCGGCAGCCGTCTGATCTTCTCGAATGGCCGAGAAGGCGCGACCGATCTGGGAATGGGTTAGTCGATGCACAACGAGGGTTGCAATCAAAAGAAAAAACAACGCCAGATAATAGAAATGCATCGGCTGATGCAATAAGAAACCGGCAATGTCTGGTTGACCAATCTGCAAAATCCCATTAGGACCATGCGTCACGGAATCCCAATTATTCAAGACCAGATAGACAATCTGGACAAACCCCAATGTAACAATCGCCAGATAATCGCCCCGCAGACGCAGGGTAATAATCCCCAAAAAGAGACCGAAGAGTGCAGCGACGATACCGCCGATCGGGAGACCGATCCAGAAAGAAAGTCCCAGCCCCGTTGATAGAAGGGCATAGGTATATGCCCCAATGCCATAGAACGAGGCGTAACCCAGATCGAGCAGACCCGTTAGCCCAACGGTGATGTGCAATCCAACCGCAAGGAGGGCATAGAGCAGCGATAGGGTTAAGATATCAATATAGTAATTGTTGAGAAAAATCGGAGCCATGAACAGGCCCATCATGCCCAAATAAAGGAACAGGGGTCGGTTCAATTGAGGAAGGGCTGATTTGAAGCAATGGCGGATCGACACAAAAAAACGGTTTAAGAACGATGTCGAGAGCGCCCCGCGGTAAATCACTCCTGCCGAGATTAACGCCGAAATCAGAATAAGGGTGGGGACCATCCCCATAAAAGGGAATGCCAACAGACCCAACCAAAACGACCCGATCAGAAT
>CAZSME010000239.1:0-2203 GCA_964607665.1 uncultured Nitrospirota bacterium
ATCGATTTTTGCCTCGAATCAGGCGCGTAGCTCAGGGGTAGAGCGCTTGCTTGACACGCAAGAGGTCGGCGGTTCGAGACCGCCCGTGCCTACCACTCTCCCCGATTGGTACGCCTCTTTAAGAAAGAGCTAATAGGACAACTCTAAAAATAATGAAGGAATGTACCATACAAATAAACGGGGTGCCCCAGACGATCCCTTCCGGAACCTCCTTGCTGAAGCTTGCAGCCTCACTCAAGATTCCTAAAGATGTCATCGCGATTTCTGTAAACGGACAACCGAAAGACCTTTCGGCAACAATCAATGAAGACGCCGACGTCAAACTCCTCACCTTTGACTCCGAAGAGGGGAAAGAGATCTATCGGCACAGCTCCGCCCACTTAATGGCCCAGGCGGTCAAAGCGCTTTTCCCTTCCGCAAAGATGACGATCGGCCCGGCCATCGAAGATGGTTTTTATTACGACTTTGACTTCGAACGCCCCTTCACTCCGGAAGATTTACAAAAGATTGAACAAAAGATTCAGGAAATTATCAAACGGAACTTACCGGTTCATCGAATGGAGCTGTCTCGTGAAGAGGCGATCAAACTTTTTTCGGATCGAGGGGAGCCGTACAAGGTGGAGTTGATTGAAGAAATCGATACCCCTCCGATCTCGGCCTATTCCCAGGGAGAGTTCATCGATCTCTGTACTGGGCCCCATCTGCCCTCAACAGGGGTCGTCGGAGAGATTCGGCTTTTGACCAGCGCCGGGGCCTACTGGCGCGGCAGCGAGAAAAATAAGATGCTGCAACGGATTTACGGCACCTCGTTTCCGAAGGCAGAGCAGATGGAACGCCATCTGGCGCAGCTTGCAGAAATCAAAAAACGGGATCATCGCAAACTGGGCAGAGAGCTCGATCTTTTTTCAATCTCCGATGAAATCGGTCCTGGCCTCGTCCTCTGGCATCCGAAAGGGGCCCTCATCCGAAAAACGATGGAAGATTTCTGGCGCGATGAACATTTGAAGTCGGGGTATGAGTTGGTCTTCACACCCCATATCGCCCGACTCGACCTCTGGAAACAAAGCGGACATCTGGATTTTTACAAAGAGAATATGTATGCCCCAATGGACGTCGATGGCGCGCCGTATGAAATCAAGCCGATGAACTGTCCGTTTCATATCATGATCTACAAATCGGATTTAAGAAGCTATCGGGATTTGCCCTTTCGATGGGCCGAACTCGGCTCGGTCTATCGTTATGAACGTTCCGGCGTTTTGCATGGCTTAATGCGTGTTCGCGGATTTACCCAGGACGACGCCCATATCTTTTGCCGGCCGGATCAGATCGAATCGGAAATATTAAAGGTGCTGGACTTTACGACATTCGTTTTAAGCACGTTTGGCTTTCAAGATTACGATATCTACCTTTCGACCCGCCCCGAAAAATATGTCGGGACATTAGATCGATGGGAGATGGCCACGGCTGCGTTGGAAGGGGCGTTAAAACAAAAAGGGCTCCCTTATCGTATCGATCCCGGGGAAGGGGTTTTCTATGGACCCAAGATCGACATGAAAATTAAAGACAGCCTGGGCCGCTCGTGGCAGTGTACGACGATTCAGGTGGACTTTAATCTTCCGGAACGATTTCAGATTCGATATCGCGGGGAGGATGGAGGGGAGCATCAGCCGATTATGATCCATCGGGCGCTGTTAGGATCGATGGAGCGATTCTTTGGGGTCTTGATCGAGCATTATGGCGGGGCCTTTCCCGCCTGGCTTGCCCCCATTGCCGTTAAGGTTATTCCAATCACTGAGGCGCAGAAAGAGTATGGTGATACGGTAATACGTCACCTGAAGGAAGCCGGCATCCGATGTGAGGTCGATCAACGAAAAGAGACCCTCGGCGCAAAAATCAGAGAAGGACAGTTGATGAAAGTCCCCTATATGCTTATAATAGGCAAAAAAGAGATGGCGGATCAGACCCTATCGGTGCGAAATCGAGCCGGCCAGAATGTGACAATGACATTGCCTGACTTTGTTCGGCAGATTCAGGAAGAGGTCCGATCCCGCTCCCATCATCCCCTTTCTGTAAGTGAGAACAAAGGAGAAGTCTAAACAGATAGAGGGAGCGGGCACCTCTAAAAACCGTAGCGAGCAGCCCAAGTGCAAGGCGCAAGGAGCGTAGGAACCGCAATGTACACAGTGTACATGAGGATTCCGAG
>CAZSME010000240.1:0-2198 GCA_964607665.1 uncultured Nitrospirota bacterium
AGTTATCGGATAAAATCAAAAAACTGGGGACGCCCGACCAAACCGTCTGGGTCAAGCTCTTTGATCGATGAGGGGGGCAGCCTAAAAGAAATAGACCCCAAAAAATATTATTAATGAAACCGCCAGACGCACAAAATAGGGCATGGCCCGTTTTAATCTATGACGCGGAATGCCGGATTTGTGTGGCATCAAAGAAATGGATTGAACGGTGGGATCGGAAACGACAAATTCGGTTTCTGCCGTTCCAGAGTGAGGAGGCAAAAAAATGGATTCCGGAAATGGCCTCATTAGAGTGTCTGGATGCGATGCGGCTTATCAATTGCCAGAGGACTGTTTTGTCGGGTATCGATGCCTTTCGCGGGATGTTGCCCTATCTTCCACTAGGAAAGATCATCGCTGTTTTGTTTTACTTGCCCGGCATTCCCCGATGGGCCGAGTGGGCCTATCGGATTTTGGCAAAGAACCGGTATCGTTGGTTTGGACCGGCATAGGGCAATAAGTGATGTCGCCTTATATCGAAGTTGCAATCGGTCGGCTCGCGCGTCTGTTCCATTATCAACTTCCCCCTGCAATCGGATCCCGGCCGATTCAACCCGGCACACGCCTGTTGGTTCCGTTTGGCCCTCGTGTTGCGATCGCCTATTTTATTCGCTACGTTGAAACCCCTTCCGTCTCGCAAACAAAAGAGGTGTTGGCTGTATTCGATCCGCTCCTTCCCATACCCCTCATTAAACTTCTTCAATGGATTTCAGAATATTATTGTGCTCCGATCGGTGCGGTGATCCTTGGGGCATTGCCCCCGAAAGGTCAGAGCAAAACGTTTCGTCGATTTGAATTGACCGAAGCCGGAAGGTCTGTATTGGCCCCGATCAGATCGGCCGCAGCAGAAGAGATGATCCGGCTTCTTTCAAAGAAGGCCTCAACCGAGGTATCACTTCGAAGAACAATGGGGACAACGAACTTCACGACCGCGTTATCGCTTTTGAAACGAAGGGGGTGGGTTAAATCAACATGGGAGGTCAGCGCTCCAACGTTCAAGGAAGCTACTCCGCCATCATCGACCGACCGGTCTGAAAATCCTTTTGTCCCCGATCCACCGCATCGGCTGAATGCCGATCAAAAGGCGGCCTATGACGCGCTGGTATCGGCGCTGTCTTCCTTAAGCTCGAGTGGGACTGCTCCTGTTGGAACATCTGTCCCGTTTCTGCTTCATGGGGTAACCGGAAGTGGAAAAACGGAGGTCTATTTACATCTCATCGAAGAGGCGCTTCGACAAAACCGGGGGGCAATTGTGTTGGTGCCGGAAATTGGGCTGACCCCGCAACTCGTTGCCCGATTTCAAGGCCGGTTTGGCAAGACGGTTGCGGCGCTTCATAGCGGTTTGTCCCCAAAAGAGCGATACGACGCGTGGCGACGTATTCGGGATCGGGATGCCCGGATTGCCATTGGGGCCCGTTCGGCCCTTTTCGCACCGATGGACCATATCGGCGTTATTATCATTGATGAAGAGCACGATCCCTCTTATAAGCAGGACGAGTCGGTTCGATACCACGCGCGCGACGCAGCCGTGGTCTACGGTAAACTCGTAGGCGCCGTGGTGGTATTGGGATCGGCCACTCCCTCTCTGGAGTCGTTTTATAACGCGAAGACGGGGAAATATCGGCTCCTGTCTCTCCCGACTCGGGTGGAAGCACGGCCAAACCCTTCTCTTGAAATCGTTGACCTTCGCGAGAAGGAAACCTGGGTCAAGCCGTTTATCACGCAAAAACTGCATGCGGCGATTGCGCGGCGGTTGGCCCATCGGGAGCAGGTCATCCTATTTGTGAATCGGCGGGGTCACACCCCTTCGCTTCTCTGCGGCGATTGCGGCCATCGGTGGGGCTGTGAACGCTGCTCCGTCGCGCTGACGTTTCACAAAAAGACAAAACAGCTTTTGTGCCATTACTGCGGATTTCACCGGCCTGCCCCCGCGGCCTGCCCAATGTGTCATGGCGCTCGGCTGCTTTATTTGGGTATCGGGACCGAGCAGGTTGAGGAGGCGATCCGAGCGCTTTTCCCCGAGGCACGGGTGTTACGAATGGATCGTGATACCACATCGAAAAAGGGGGTGCATCATCGGATTATGACCGCGATGGAGGCGAAGGAGGCCGATATCTTAATCGGTACGCAGATGGTGGCCAAGGGACACGATTTTCCGG
>CAZSME010000241.1:0-2179 GCA_964607665.1 uncultured Nitrospirota bacterium
GCCACCACGATCATCAGCTCAATCAGCGTAAACCCTTTTGAGTTTCTTATTGTCTTGAACATTGTCGCCTCCTTCGTTTAATTGTTTTACCGATAAAATCGATTTATGATCTTACCTCGCCTGATCCTCTGCAGATTGCGTACCACACGTCATTACGTAAAAACTGTTTATTTTCCAATATGTTTTATATCTCATATCTTTGTCCTAATCCTGAAATGACAAATAATGTCAGTTTGTCCCGATTAAAAGTGACAATATTGGGCATATAACAACCGGTTTGTCAGCGGCTAAAGGGATCGGCTATACTGCCTGACTTCCTCATCATGGAGAAAACGTGAAAGAGAGATTGATTCCCCTTCTGCAGAGTGCGATTGCAACCGCAACGGCAGAAGGAACGTTAAAGAAATCAGAGGCGGTGTCGATTGTCCTGGAACTCCCGACACAAAAAGGACACGGGGACTATGCCACCCCTCTGGCACTCTCCTTGGCTAAATTGGAAGGACGACCCCCACGGGAGATCGCTTCTGCGTTCGTCACAATCCTGAATCGATCCCTCCCCCCGTTTATCGAGAAGATCGAGATGGCCGGCCCCGGTTATATCAACTTCTTCATCAATAAATCGTACTGGTACGATACCCTTCTTGAGATATTAAAAGAGAAGGAGGAATATGGCCGGGCCACAATCGGCGCGGGGAAGCGGATTTTAATCGAGTTTGTCAGCGCAAACCCCACCGGGCCGCTTCATGTCGCGCATGGCCGCGCGGCCGCGTTAGGCGACACGATCACCCGACTGTTGCGGGCCGTTGGCTATCAGGTCGATCAGGAATATTATATCAACGATGTCGGCAACCAGATGGCCCTGCTGGGCCAATCGACCGCGTTGCGCTATCGCGAGCTTTTTGGAGACAAGACCGAACTGCCGGCCGAGGCCTACAAAGGGGATTATATTATTGATATCGCAAAAGGCCTTCAAGAGACCGAGGGAGATGCCTATTTAAAAAATAAAGACGACACGTTTTTCGGGCAATATAGCTATCAAAAAATACTCTCGTGGATTCAAGAAGACTTGGACCGGTTTGGGATTCGTTTTAATCGATGGTTTCGCGAGGCCGATTTGTATCAAAACAAAGAAGTCGAAGCGGCGATTTTATTTCTTCGGTCAAACGGCGCGGTTTACGATGCCGATGGCGCTGTTTGGGTGGCCACCACACGGTACGGAGACGATAAAGACCGGGTGATTACACGCGGCAACGGCGAGATGACCTACTTTGCATCGGACATCGCCTATCACAAAAACAAGTTCGAACGCGGCTATGACCGGCTGATTGATATCTGGGGGGCCGATCATCACGGCTATATCGGGCGGGTCAAGGCCGCAGTGGAAGCGCTGGGATATGCACCCGACCGGCTGGATATTGTGATCCACCAGCTGGTCAACCTGCTTCGAGGGGGAAAGCCGGTAGCGATGTCCAAACGATCGGGAGAGTTTGTCACGTTAAAAGAGGTGATGGACGAGGTGGGCGTGGATGCCACCCGATTCTTTTTCGTCATGCGGCGCTCCGATACCGCGCTCGATTTTGACCTGGAGCTTGCCAAGTCCACCTCCGATGAAAATCCGGTTTATTATGTTCAGTACGCCCATGCCCGTCTTTGCTCGATTGTCCGGGTCGCTGGCGAGCAGGGCCGTTCGGTGCAAAACGAAATCGAGGGGATTACAAAAGAGGATTTGACCCCTCTTTCCGATCCTGCGGAGCTTGCGCTGATCAAACAGCTTTCTTTTTACCCCGAACTGATTAAAGAGGCGGCGGAACGGCTTGAGCCACACCGGATTAACTTTTATCTTATCGACTTGGCCGGAATACTCCACCGATACTATTTCAACTGTCGGATTATTACCGACGACGCCGCGTTGACCCGGGCCCGATTCGCGTTAATTACCGCCGTTCAAAGTGTTCTGAAGTCCGCACTGGGGCTGCTCGGCGTGACCGCCCCCGAGCGAATGTAGGGCGGCAGGGCCGCCGGCCAACTTACAGCTCCCGTTGGTCGCTGTTGAGGGGCAATAAGCCACTGCGAGGGGTTAGAATGCTTTGTTTTTTGCGGTAGGATAACTCGATTTGCATTTTACACTCACTCACACATCTGAAATAACGCCCGCCCGCTGCGGTATGATTCAAACGGC
>CAZSME010000242.1:0-2131 GCA_964607665.1 uncultured Nitrospirota bacterium
GCCAAAATCGACCACCAGACAATCGGCTCACGCGCCATTTCAAGCCGCGCGCTGTTAATCATGTTTCCCCAGGAGATCATCGAGGGATCGACCCCCACGCCAATATAAGACAGCACCGCTTCGGCTAAAACCAGTCCGCTGAAATCCAGCACTGCCGTTATAAGAACAAGATGCATGACGTTCGGCAGGATATGCCGTGTGATAATCTGTCTGTGCCGGATACCCAGGGCGTGCGCCGCCTGAACATATTCCAACTCACGCAATTTTAATGTCTCACCCCGAAGCAGACGGCAAAGGCCAATCCAATTGGTCACCCCTAAAATCAGGCAGAGGAAAAAAAGGCGGATGTCCGCGCGTTCCGCAATCGACGCGAAGTCGTCGGCGTGGGTGTCCATATAATTCTGCAGGATCAGGACGGCCGCGGCAATCAACAGCACCCCCGGCACGGAACTCAACGTGGTGTAAATATATTGAATCAGATCATCCACCCCCCCTTTGAAATAGCCGGCCGCAATCCCCAGAAAAACGGCGAACGGAAGCATGATCAGCGTGGTCAACGTGCCAATGACCAGTCCCGTTCGAATCGCCTTTAATGAAAGATAAAAAACATCCTGGCCGACCTTGTCGGTTCCAAAGAGATGATAGTGCATGGCGAGGGGGGCCAGCGTAAAAGCCAAAACAACAAGTATCCCAACAGTAAGAAAAATGGCTTTCCACGCCGTATCATAACGGCCATAGAGAATTCCCCGTGCGGTATTCACCCAGGACTCCCGATGCCGCCGGCTGATGAACGCCACGCCGATTCCGGCGAGGAGGAGCGAGACGGCAAGCCCGCTGATCAGTCCGATTGCGACCGTTTGATAGATATCCGAAACCCGTTCCCCGCTATCCGCGACATGTCGTCCCCCATAACGAAGCCGCGGAAAAACGCGTGATGTTGTGCCCGTTTCATTTTCCACCGTTTCCTTGGTATAGGCAACGATGGCCAGCGGCGCGGAATAGGTCTTTTCGACATTTTCGCGAAGCGGTGTCAGAACAAGATCAAGCAGCGACAACACTTCCGGGGCATATTGAACATCTTTCCCGGTGTCGTTCAGCCTTAGCCGGAAATGAAACGAATCAAGCAATCCCACAAGAAGGTAGGCCAGTAGGATCATCAGCGCGGCCATCGCCATCGGTCCGCGACGAAGCTGCAACAGCGCGGCGCGCAGATGTTCCGTGCGGATCGCGTAACGAAACGCAAAAAACAGCGCGGCTAACAAGAGATAGATTAAAATGTCGGTCCAAAGAAAAACAGGTTTCATTATCCCAACCGGACCCTCGGATCGACCCATGCGTAGGCGATATCGGTGAGGATCAGCCCGACAATATAAAGAACGGAACCTAAGAAGACCATTGACCGGACAATACTGAAATCCTGGCTGTTAATGGCGTCAATCGTATAGCTTCCCAAACCGGGAATGCCAAAAAACGATTCGGTCAGCAGCGATCCTAAAAAAAGAAGGGGGAGGATGGCCACCACGCCGGTTAAGATTGGAATGAAGGCGTTTTGCAAGAGATGGCCAAAGAGCACGGCCGGTTCGGAAAGTCCTTTTGCCCGCGCGGTTCGAACGTAATCTTTTCCGATCTCCTCCAGGAAAAGGGTGCGATAAAACCGGGTACCGCTGCCGATGCCGGCCAGAAGGCCGATCACAACTGGCAGGATTAAAAACTTAATCATCGTGACCCCCTCGCTGAAACCGGAGATCGGAACCAGTCGAAGCAGTTTCGAAATAAGAAACTGGCCGCCGATGATATAAAAAAGCAGTGAGACCGACATCATCACGACGGCCAGAATCACTCCCCAGTAATCGATATAGGTCGCGCGGAAGAAGGCGATCAGCATCGCGACGACAATGTTGACAAAAAGGCCGATGATCAGGTCGGGCACCGCGATCGCAAGGGACGGCCCCATTCGCTCGCGAATATCGGCGCCGATATCCCGGCCGTCGTCGGCATGGCCAAAGTCAAACAGAAAAAGCGAAACCGATTTTTCAAAGAAAATCGTTTGCGTAAACATCTCCCCGCCGGACCGGGCCGTGTTAAAAAGAAGCGGCTTGTCATAGCCATGATCTTTTTTCCATTTCTGCAT
>CAZSME010000243.1:0-2114 GCA_964607665.1 uncultured Nitrospirota bacterium
GAAGAAGAGCTCGCGGAATATGAGAAAACACACCAACTCCTCCTGCGACTGGTGGATGACCTGAAAACACTCACGGAGACGATTGTTCTGGAAGCGGAGAACGATCTCTTACAGATCTCCATTTCGGTTGCGCAGAAAATTCTTCGAAAGGAAATCACACAAAACCCCGAAACGATCCTCGAATATGTTCAGGAAGCCTTAAAAAACGTTGGCCCAACCGAAACCGCCTTGATTCGAACGCATCCGCAGGACTTAGAGCTCCTCACACGAAAACGGCCCGAGCTTCTCCAAGCGGTTGAGGGGATGAAACTCTTGAAATTTGAACCCGATCCAAAACTGCTTCCGGGGGATTGTATTGTGGAAAGTCCCGACCGGATGATTGATGCCCGACTCGACAGCCAACTCGCCCTTATCGAGAAAAAACTTCTGCACTCTGGGGAAGGCGAAAACAATCAACCATGAAAAATTCGGTTGCCCACTATCTGGATTGTATTGAAAGCACCGATCCGCTTGCCGTGCGTGGACGGATCGATCAGGTTGTGGGACTGACCCTGGAGGGGTTTGTGCCGCACTGCGTCGTGGGCGATCTTTGTGAAATCGATTCCCTCGGAGAGAAAATCATGGCCGAGGTTGTGGGCTTTCGTGGGGGAAGGGCGTTGCTCATGCCTCTTGGGGAATTAACCGGCGTGGGGCCCGGAAGCGGTGTTGTTAACCTCGGAGGACAGGCCAAGGTGCCCGTTGGAATGGCCTTGTTGGGAAGGGTCATTGATGGATTGGGAAACCCGATTGATGGCCGGGGGCCGATTGAGACCGACGCGTTGTATCCATTATATGCCGCACCCCCTTCTCACTTAGGACGGCAGCGGATTACCGAACCGTTGGATCTGGGGATTCGGTCGATTAACGCCTTGTTGACGTTTGGCAAAGGACAGCGGATGGGAATCTTTGCGGGAAGCGGGGTGGGAAAATCGGTGTTACTCGGCATGATTGCCCGGTTTACTTCCGCGGAGGTCAATGTCATCGCGCTCATCGGGGAGAGGGGTCGTGAGGTCAAAGAGTTTATTGAACGCGATCTGAAAGAGGAGGGGTTAAAGCGCTCTGTTGTCGTGGTTGCGACATCGGATCAGCCCTCCCTGGTGCGCCGTCGCGGCGCGCATTTAGCGATGTCGATCGCGGAATATTTCCGAGATCGCAACCGGGATGTTCTCTTTATGATGGACTCGCTGACGCGTCTGGCCTACGCGCAACGAGAGATCGGGTTGGCCATTGGAGAACCTCCGACCACAAAAGGGTATACCCCTTCTGTTTTTGCCCTTTTGCCAAAATTTCTGGAACGGGCGGGAACCTCTTCCACGACCGGCTCCATTACCGGCCTCTTCTCTGTCCTGGTCGATGGCGATGACTTAAACGATCCGATTCCGGATGCGACCCGTGCCATCTTGGATGGCCATGTTGTGTTATCCCGGGATCTGGCGTTGTCCAATCAATATCCCGCAGTGGATGTTTTAGCCAGTGTGAGCCGGGTGATGGTGGATATTGTTCCGGAAGAACAGATAGAAAATGCGCGACGGTTTTCGGAGCTGCTCGCCGCGTATCGAAAAGCGGAAGACCTGATTCATATCGGCGCTTACAAACAGGGAAGTTCCTCAAAGATTGATGAAGCGATTGAGAAATGGGACGCGATATTAGCCTGTCTGAAGCAGGGGATGAACACCCCGGCTTCGCTGAAGGAGTCGGTGGAGGCCGTTCATCATGTCGTTGCCCTACCGTCTCATCGGCGGGGTTCTCCAACACGTTAGGCATGATGAGGAGTGACATCTGCATTTTTTTGTAGATAATACTAATCGTAACCGTATCGGAAGGGTCACCGCGACCCATGGCCGGAACGCCGGCTGCGGGAGCGGTTCGTTCGCCTCCGCCCGTGGCGGTTACAAAAGGTGAAGTATGCCATATCGATCACGTTTGGCTGCCGTTCTTTTTCAACGACGATCTATTGAGGAGGCGTCGTATGGCGCGTTTGCTACGGCCCGAAATCTTTTGGAGAAGGAACAGCAGCAGCTATTCCTGTTGGACAAGAAGTTACAGGAGACACTCGATGATTTCAGCGAGCGGCA
>CAZSME010000244.1:0-2105 GCA_964607665.1 uncultured Nitrospirota bacterium
ATGGCCACACTGTTCGGAAAGCCACTGCTGTAGAAGGGGCTGGTCGGAAATAGGAATCGGCAGGATCACCCGCTTGGGTATCACCCGATCTTTCTGATAAAACTGCTGCAAAAACGCGGAAAGCAGCGTGTCGTCGGAATCGGCCTCCGCTTTTTCAAAAAAGAACGCCTTTTTCCCCAGCACCATTCCGCCGCGGATAAACAGCACCGCGATGACTGCGGTGTCTTCATTCCGAAACACCGCCAGCACATCCTGGTCCTCTTGACGGGATGAGGTGATCCGTTGCCGTTCTAATGCGCGCTTTATTTTCGCGATCTGGTCTCGAATCCGAGCCGCCTCCTCAAAGTTTAAGTTTGCAGAGTACTCGCGCATTGCGTGCTGCAGTTGTTTGATCAGCCTGTTGTCTTTTCCTTCCAAAAACATTCGGACCTGTTGAATCATCTCGTGATAGGCCGCTTTCGACTGATATCCGGTGCAGGGGGCAAGACAGCGTTTAATTTCATATTCGATGCAGGGCCGTTCCGCATGGCCATCAATCTTGATTGTGCAGTTGGGCAGGGGAAAGATGCGGCGAAGCAGCCGGATCATTTCATTGAGACCATTCGACGGGATATAGGGGCCAAAATAAAGGGCGCCGTCCTGTTTCACGCGTCGCACCCGTTCGAGCCGCGGATAGTCATCCGCGATCGGCAATCGTAAAAGCGGATAGTTTTTGTCGTCGCGTAAGATGACATTATATTTAGGGCGATATTTTTTAATCAGGTTGTTTTCAAGCAGAAGGGCCTCGAGTTCCGAACCGGTCACGATGGTTTCGATCGATTCGAGCTGTTCGATCATTGCGCGCGTTTTGACCGAAAGCGGGGCCCCCTTTTGAAAATAACTGCGAACCCGGTGGGTGAGTAAAACGGCCTTGCCGATGTAAAGGACGGTACCATGCCGGTTTTTCATAAGATAAACCCCCGGCTGATGCGGCAGATGCGCCAACTGTCCTTCCAGCGTATTCGAGGGGGTCTTCATCATTTTCATATTCTACCCCCTTGAAAAAGGAGAGACAAGGCAAGGAGGAATGAGGGTCTAATTGTGTTGATGAGGAACGCAAAAGGATTGCGGTCCTGAAAATGTGGGCGGCGGAAAAGGCACTACAACAAAAATAACCGTATTCCTCCCGAGCCATCCAGGACAGTTCCTCTTATATGAGGATGGTTACATGGCATGAGGCAAAGGGATTGTGGTGGTCCTATCGCCTGTGACCAGGCCAGGTGTGGCGATCGCTTGGGGTGTTCACGCGGAAACTTGTTAGCCCGTTTCTTCAAGCGTTTTCTGAATCCGCTTAGGATCTTTTCGGCAATCGAGACCCCGAACGACGACGGCTTCTCCCGCTATGATTTTATAATAGATCGCATAGGGAAATCGTTTTGCGAGCAAGCGATGATAGCCAAACTGCACATGATGAACTCCACCAAAAAGCATCAAGGAGTCAATTTCGGAAAACAGGCTATCAAAGAAGTAATCGCCCACGCCGCGCTGTTGCCGATCATAAAACTGTCGCCCGGCGGCAAGATCGTTAAAGGCCTATCTTAGAATTCGGACTTTCACTCAAATTGCTTTCTTAACTGTTGCTTCGCTTCTTCCCAATCCATGAGTTCATTTCGGCCTGCAATCCGATCCGATTCGGCTGTTCGCAGTTGGGCCTCGTGCCACGCCGGACTATCGAATGACGCGTCGTCCAACGCGATGTCGTTCCAAAGCGCCTCGATAATCTTTAGCTTTTCAATAGACGGTAGTTTATGTAATTCGGCAATGCTCATATTGCATCTCCTGTGGACTCCATATTCCATTGTATGCATTCGATTGGTTGATTACAATGGGCGAGCTGAAACAGGCCTGATCTTGTGTGCAAATCTTCACAAAATAGGCGCCAGCCTGTGCATAATCATAACCTGTAAGACGTATGGATCGTCGGTGTTTATCAGAAGATTTCATTGCAGATACGCATATCATCCAATGTAGGGGCGCACGGCCGTGCGCCCCTACATTGGGACACTCAATTGCCCCATGTCTACAGAATTGCCCTCCCCCCTACTCATAAATCCCGCCGGTATTTA
>CAZSME010000245.1:0-2103 GCA_964607665.1 uncultured Nitrospirota bacterium
GAGGAAGTTAAAGCTGGCGTGGGTGGGCAGGTTCCATCATCGGGTGGGGCTGTGCCGGGTGTTCCTCCCCCATCTTTGCCCAATTCACAAGTGCAAGATGCGATGAAGCGAACTGATCCGGCCCTTTCATCTTCTGCCCTGAATCCCACAAGGGATACCCCAAAGGAGATACCGGGAGGGGGCAGTTCTTCTAGTTCCTTTGCAGCGTTAGTGGAGCAGGCGTTCCATGCCAAAGACCCCTATGATCGAATGGATGCAATCGATTTTCTTATGGAGGAAGGGGGAGATAGGGCAAAGACATTGGAAGTCTTGAAGAAGCTACAGCGAGAAGATAAAGATTCTGATGTGAGGGAGCATGCGGAAGGGTATATTGAAGAATTGGAGTCCCCAGAAGAGTAACCGCAACCTCTCTCCCCGGTGATACGCTCCTCACGAAACGTTTGATCTAAACGAATTCTCCCGACGACGGTTACGGCCCCGAAAAACAATGATGCAGAAGACCCTCTTAATTGTAGATGATGAGCCCGCTATTTTATCGACCTTGTCTGCGGTTTTAAGAGACGAGGGATATCACGTCGCGTTGGCCTCCACGGGAGAGGCCGCATTGCAATCGGTACAGTCTTCGTTGCCCGATCTGGTCTTGCTGGATATCTGGATGCCGGGTATCGATGGTATCGACACGCTCCGAAAAATGAAAGAGATCGCGCCGATCCTTCCCATTGTTGTGATGTCCGGCCACGGGTCGATCGAGACGGCGGTTCGGGCCATCAAATTCGGTGCGTATGACTTCGTTGAAAAGCCGCTTTCTCTGGAGAAGGTTGTTCTCATGGTGCGACATGCCTTACATGAACAGCAGCTTTCGGAAGAGAACCGGGAGCTGAAACGGCGCGTTGAAAAGCGGCATGAGATGATCGGGGAGTCTCCTTCTATTGTTCAGCTGCGCGAGCAGATTGAAAAGGTCGCGCCGACGCAAAGCCGCATTTTTATTTCGGGCGAGAACGGCACCGGAAAAGAGTTGGTGGCGCGTGCGATTCACGCAAAAAGCACGCGGTGTATGGGGCCGTTTGTTGATCTGAACTGTGCCGCCATTCCGGAAACGCTTATTGAAAGCGAACTGTTTGGTTATGAAAAAGGGGCGTTTACCGGCGCGCAACGCCAAAAACGGGGTCAGTTTGAGCAGGCGGATGGCGGGACCCTTTTCTTGGATGAAATCGGCGATATGGCGCAGGAAACCCAATCAAAATTACTGCGTGCCCTGCAGGAACAGTCGTTTCACCGTGTGGGAGGCAGTACGCTCGTCAAGGTGGATGTCCGTGTGATTGCCGCCTCGAATAAAAATATCGAAGAGGCGATGAAGCAGGGGCGTTTCCGGGAAGATTTATATTACCGGCTGAATGTCATCCCGTTGCATGTTCCACCGCTTCGGGAACGGGCGGAAGATATTCCTCTGTTGGCGGCGCACTTTATTAAAGCGCTTTCGGAAGAGGAAGGGATCAAACCCAAAACGATTTTACCGGAAGCGCTGACCCTCTTGAAACGATATGCTTGGCCGGGAAATGTTCGAGAGTTACGGAATCTCCTGGAACGTCTGATGATTTTGGTTTCCGATGATGTTATCTCCCCAAAAGATATCCCTCACTTTATTGGCAACGCAAACGCGGCCGTGGAAAGCCCGGATTCTTTAAAGACGGCTCGCAGTCAGTTTGAACGAGAATTTATTTTGAAGAAGTTGTCGTTGCACAACTGGAACGTCAACGAGACGGCCGAGGACTTACAGGTCGAGCGGACACACCTCTATCGGAAGATGAAACTGCTGAATATCGAGCCGCTCTAGGCGGCCCGGCCGCCTGCGAACTTACCGCTTCCGTTGGTCGCGGTGGGCTTATCAACATCGTGATGCTGGAAAATGATTGATCTAAAAATCAGACCCCACCTAGAAAGAGGTTTATCTCTTTTCTATTGAACCAATAACTGCCCACCGATATGGCCTTTGTGAAGTGGGCAATAGAATCGGAATGTGCCTGCCGATTCCGCCTTGATTGTAACGGTCTTCGTTTCTCCGGCCGGAATTATTTCTTTCGTGTCGAATCCGTCGATCGCAAA
>CAZSME010000246.1:0-2068 GCA_964607665.1 uncultured Nitrospirota bacterium
ATAAATCGCGTCGGCGGCGCGGTCCGACGCGCCACGCTTGCCTAACGAAGTCGCTACCTTGTTTAATCCCGCCTTCATTTGATCACTGGCGGTTTTATCCGTCAGAAGATACCGCATCTCTTTGGCAATGCGATCGGGCGTCACGTCGTGCTGAATCAGCTCCGGAACAACGCCCGTTTGCGCCACAATATTGACCAGGCTGACATATTTAAGCGGGATCATTTGCCGAACCAATGCGTATGTGAGCGCGGAAATTTTGTAGATAACAATCATCGGGGTTTGGCTTAATGCCGCCTGTAACGTAACCGTTCCGGAAACGACAACCGCCGCGTCCATCGCGCGTAAAACAGAATAAATCTCCCGCTCGATAAGACGGATCGTAAGCGGTGAAGATCGAATATGGTTTTGAATCTGATCGATCGAAACCGTGGAGGCAACGGGGATCAGAACCTGAAACGGGGCGATGGTTCCGGCCAGTTGCTCGATCCCTTTTAACATGATCGGCAGGTGGGTTTCGATTTCAGACGACCGGCTCCCCGGTAATAACCCAATCGTAAGTCGGGACGGGTCGAGTCCCTTGGCCCTCAGATAACCGGATTTTGAAAACGGGGCCGCCAAGATCGGGGCGGCTTCGTCTAACAACGGATGTCCCACGAACTCGCACGGAATATCCGCGTCGCGATAGAGTTTTTCCTCAAATGGAAGGATCACCAGCATCTTATCGACCCGTTCCCTGATCGTTTGAATCCGGCCGGATCGCCAGGCCCACAACTGCGGACTGATGTAATAAACCACCGGAACGCCGATCCGTTTGGCCACCTTCGCAACCATCAGATTAAAATCGGGGAAATCGATCAGCACCAGAAGATTAACCCCTTCTGCAAGCATCGATTTCGCGACTTGGTATGCCTGCCATATCGATCGTAATTTGGCCAGCACTTCAAAGATCCCCACAATGCCAAGTTGTGCGATATCAAACCGGATATCGACCCCGGCTTTCTTCATCGCGGGGCCGCCGATTCCAACGATTTGCAGCGACGGGTCTTTTGCAAGAAGCGCGGACGATAAGGCCCCACCGTGCAGGTCTCCCGATGCCTCGCCGGAGATCATCATAATCCGCCGGCGAGAAAGGGGGGGGCCTTCCCCACCGCTGATGTTAAGAGGAGGCATGGCTTGTTTTGATTTGATCGATAATCTGGAGCGCGACGGCGAGCGCCCGTCCGGCCTCCTTCCCCGAAACCATTGGGGGGCGTCGTGTTTTGACCGAGTCGATAAAGGCCAAAAACTCCGAACGAAGCGGGTCGCCGGGGGTAACGGTAACGGTTTCCGTGGCCAGTGAAGACGGCGTTGGCTTCTCCTTCGAGACCGGACGACAACAGGTGATCGTCTGTTGTAAGTAATCTAATGAAAGATAGGCGTCCTTTTGAAGCACAGAGATTTTTCGAAGACGTTCCGCCGAGACACGGCTGGCGGTGATGTTGGCCACGGCGCCATTCGCGAACGCAAGCCGCGCGCTGGCAAAATCGATTTCATTGCTCACGAGGGATCGTCCGATGGCGCGAACCTCAACCGGTTCCGAAGCGATTAGCGAGAGTACAATCTCGATATCATGGATCATCAGGTCCAGGACGACTGAGACATTGGCGGCCCTCTCCAGAAACGGGCCCATTCGATGACATTCGATAAAGCGGGGTAGGGACAGGTGTTTTTTTAATTCAATGACCGCGGGGTTAAATTGCTCCAGATGTCCGACTTGAACGATGCGGCCATTCTGGTTGGCCCGTTGATTGATTTCGTCCGCTTCTTCGCGCGTTGATGCGATTGGCTTTTCAATCAGGATGTCTATACCGTTCTGAAGCAACGACGTTGCAATGGGATGGTGCGCCGCGGTGGGCGTGGCGATACTGGCGGCGTCAATCTTTCCGATCAAGGCAGAGATTTCAGAAAAGGGCTGACATCCAAATCGCGCCGCGACCTCTTTTGCCCGGTGGATATCGGGATCGACGACCGCGACCAATTCGACTTCGGGCAGTTCCGAGAATGTCTTGGCGTGCCGCTCCCCAAAAAA
>CAZSME010000247.1:0-2066 GCA_964607665.1 uncultured Nitrospirota bacterium
TGATAAAACGGTGTGACCGTTTCCTCGTTTTTAATTGATCACGATGGAATCGCAGGATATTGTCATCTTCATTCAGAGTGATCCCAAAGAGAGTCCTCGTCCCTGCGAGGCGGTGCGGATTGCGTTAGGGCTGGCCGCCTGTGATCACCCTGTCCGCCTTATCTTTTCGCAAAAGGCGGCCTGTCTACTCACCGATGATATTGAGGCGTGCATTGACGGTGAACCGGCCCAAGGGTATCTTGAGACGCTCAAAGAGTTTGTCCCCGTCCTTTATGTTGAAGATGGAGTTGCGATTTCCGGCGCGCACAAAACCGTTGTCTTGAGTTCGGATGAGATTTCAAAAAAGATTGCCACGGCAACATGTTTTTTTTCGTTCTAGAACATGAAAAATACGCTTTATATCCTGAAACAAAACGACACCTCTTTCGCTCTGGACACCATTCAACAGCAGGCCAACGATAATGCCGTCGAGGTGATTTTGATTCAGGACGCCGTTCATACCGTATTCAACGTCGCCGGAATCGCTGTCTTTGCGCTTGCGGATTCCCCCTCTCCCTATACGACGATTTCTTATCAAGAGATGTTGGAAAAAATCTTTCGCGCGGATACGGTTATTACATGGTAAGGATGTGAGCCACAAAACGTTTCTGTCTGAAACCGTACAAAAATGTAGGAACAATGGTTTTTGTCTTAACACACATTGGGTATAACCTATTGATTATTAAACGGGTATAAACTATTGCCGATCCGGCATAGGTGTTGCTATACTACTGGGCAATAAATACAGCGTTGTATTTTTAATGGGCATTAAAGGGCAAGGGCGCCTTGGGCCGAATCAATGGCTCAGGGCGCCCTTTTTTGTTTAGGGGGCGCGGCCCCCGGCGAACGAAGTCGGCCCGTTGGGCCGCCTGAAAAACCAGCATGGGGAAAGTGGGACTACCGAGTGGTGGTGGGCATAAGTATTGAAATCTGTTTTTTGAGCAAATAATGAAACGAGAAGGGATTCAACCTCCAAAGTTTGCTGAGAAATTCTTCCGGCTTGATTTTGATGCTGATCCGATGCCGGTCCTGATCCTTTATCCTCCTCCGCCACCCATTACATTAGAAGAGGTGCGGTTTGAAGTCGCCGGTCTCGAAGAGCATACGAGAACCATTCCGTGGGCCGCGTTAAAAGATCTACCCCGCGTCAAGACCGATCCCGCCGTCATCTGTCAGATTTTCAACTGGTCTGAAAAGGTGGAATGGGAGGGGATACGGCTGGTTGATTTCCTCGATTACTTCAAAATCGATACCCATCCGGAAGGGTATTTTGGTTTTTACTCTCGTGATAAATCGTTTTTCGAGGGGCTTTCGCGGGATGAGGCGCGCGATCCGCGTGTGCTGCTCGCCTATAAATTAAATGGCGCTCCGCTGCCGGAACAACATGGCGGGCCGCTTCGGTTGGTTGTTCCTTTTCTCCAAGGTTACAAAAGTGTTAAGTGGCTTTATGGGATTCGCGGCTTTCGGAACGATCCGATCGGGATCAAGCGGCTTTTAGGGCAGTCTCCAACCAGTGTTTTGAATCAGAAATGGACAGAGCAATATCAAATTGTTCCCCCGGCCGGCCGGGCGGGAGACCCGCCGCTCTTCGCGCCTGTTGGACCAAGAGGCACAGAAGAAGCGTCGGTGGAAACAACGCTGCTTCCGCCGCTTGAGGGAAAACTTTCGGTTGTTGGCTCGAAGGAGAAACAGACCAAAGGCGCGTTAAAAGAGGTCATTGCGATACTGCGTCCTCACAAACATGTTGAAACAAGAAAGGCGCTCGAAGCGGCCGGTATCTTCTCGTATACAACACAAACCGTTTTGGGAAGGAGCAAGCAGAGAGGGCTGCGGTTTCAGTCGGAAGGAAAAGAGGCGGTTACGATTAAGTTTTTGCCGAAACAGTATTTCTCGATTGTCGTTTCGGAGAAGCAACTCTCCTCGGCCATCTACGCCATTATGAAGGCGAACCGAACCGGAACGGCTGGCAGCGTTGGCGATGGCCGAATTTTCGTCATCGATATCGAAGATGCGGTGCGGATTAGCAC
>CAZSME010000248.1:0-2063 GCA_964607665.1 uncultured Nitrospirota bacterium
CCGTAATGCTCCGGATAGACCATCTTGGGCGCGCCCGAGATAACCTGCGGTGTGGTTGAATAGAGCTCTTCTCCAAAGGCCGAATGGGTTAACAGGCCGAGGGGTAACATCGAGATGAGGAAGATAAACAAGTACGGACTGAGACGATTTTGCATGATCTATTTATGTCGCAAAAGGAGGAGGTTGACTCCGAGGAATCCACCGATCGCGCCGCCAGTTGCGGCACCCAGAAGAGTTGCGGTATAGCCGCTTAAATAGGTTGCCGACGCCCCGCCCAAAAGGGCGCCAACAACAATAAAGAGGAAAAATCGTTGGCCGCCCATTGACCAGACGACATACCCCAGTAAGGCCCCAATGCAGGCCATGCCGACGATATAAACCGCTTTGCCCATGAAAGCGCCAATCAGCCCCCCGGTGGTTCCGGCGATCGCCATCCCCGGAAGGGCATTTTTCATCTTTTTAAAGTCGATTTTCAGACGTTTTTCGGGTAACATCTGCCTTTTTTCGATAACCTGTCCTCGGAGGATAGCATAAGTCGTCCTCCATCGGAAAGGTCGTGGCCGGGCTTGCCCTTTACAACCCCTCTTGAGTATACTGCCCGACGTTGTTAGGCGACTTGCAATCTTAACCGGATATTGTGAACACGAAGGAGGGCATATCATGGCTGCCGTTTTAGACCGCGTTTTACTGCAACGGGAAGAACCGTTTGCGAATCTGGAAGAATATCTGGCATCGGGGGGGTTTCAAGGCTTAAAAAAGGCCCTTTCGATGACCCCGCTTCAGGTGATTCATGAAATAAGGAAAGCCAATCTTCGGGGCCGTGGCGGCGCCGGCTTTCCCACCGGTATTAAATGGGAAGGGGTTTATAATAAAAAGCTCGACGATCATGGCCTGCCCGCAGAAAAGTATTTAGTCTGCAACGCCTCGGAGGGAGAGCCGGGAACCTATAAAGACCGTTATCTGATTAAAAAGAACCCGTATACCCTGCTGGAGGGGATGGCGATCGCCTCCTATGCCATTGGAACGGTCAACGCCATTATATGCATTAAGGGAATCTTTACAAAAGAGATTGCCATCTTGAAGCGAGCCATTGCCGAGTGTCAAGAGGCCGGTTATATCGGATCGTCCGCGATGGGGACACGGCACACCCTTCCGATTGAAATTGCGCTGGGGCCCGACTCGTATCTTCTGGGAGAAGACCGGGCCATGTTGGAAGTGATTGAGGGAAAACCGGCCTGGCCGCGGGCCAAAGGGATCATCCCGGTCGATTTCGGCCTCTGGGCACAGCCCACCGTCGTGAACAACGTCGAAACCCTTTCGACCGTTCCGCATATTCTCTTGAAGGGGGCCGACTGGTTTAAGTCGATTGGGACAAAAGACTCTCCTGGAACGATGATCTTTACCTTGGTCGGAGATGTGAATCAACCGGGGATGTATGAGCTGCCGCTGGGAACCCCCCTCAAAACGTTAATCGATGTTTATGGCGGAGGGGCCCGGGCCGACTGTCACGTTCAGGCCGTTTTTTCGGGGCCGACCAATGCGGTCATTCCAGCCTCCAAACTCGATACCCCGCTTGACTTTGGATCGATGCGGGCGCTTCCTTCCGGCTTGGGCTCGGGTGGGTTTATTGTTTATGATAATACTGCGTGTGTTTTGAAGGCGGGGCTCAACTTCTCACGTTTTCTGGCGATTGAATCGTGCGGACAGTGCACGTCATGCAAAACCGGCACGGGCCGTATTACCCACCGACTTGAACTGCTGGAGGCTGGGAAGGCCACCACCTTGGACGCGATGTCCATTCTGGAAGATTGCCAGCATATTAAGGGGCAGGGGCGTTGCTTTTTAATTACCGAAGAGGCGATTGAAATCGGTTCGATTTTTTATCAGTTCCCCGATGTTGTCGCGGAGCATCTCGAATTCGGATGTTTGAAAAGCCGGCATCTTCCGTTGCCGAAGATCAAAGATTTTGATGAGGAGACCCACACCTTCATCTTTGACGAGGCCTATTACGATCGGTCGTTTGCAGAAGGACGATATATTATCTATCCCCACTAATAATCCGC
>CAZSME010000249.1:0-2057 GCA_964607665.1 uncultured Nitrospirota bacterium
AAAAACTGGATACCGGCCTCCGCCGGTATGACGAATGTTCGTTCTATTTTGCACTGAGTAGTAAAGCGTGTAGGGGATTATAGGGAGGATAAAAAAAACGATGAATCCATCTTTAAAACAGTTTGATCCCGAAATAGCCGAGGCGATTTCAAATGAGATCGTTCGCGAAGACGAGAAGCTGGTTCTAATCGCATCGGAAAATTATGTGAGTCCAGCGGTTTTAGAGGCCCAGGGCTCCCTGCTGACAAACAAATATGCCGAAGGGTATCCCGGAAAGCGTTATTATGGCGGCTGCCAATATGTGGATATCGTCGAATCGCTGGCGATTTCCCGCGCCAAACAGATCTTCGGCGCGGAACATGTCAATGTCCAGCCCCACTCCGGCGCGCAAGCGAACATGGCGGTTTATTTCGCTGTTCTGAAGCCGGGGGATACGATCCTGGGAATGTCGCTCGCCCACGGCGGACATCTCACGCATGGGTTTCATCTTAACTTTTCCGGCGCGCTTTATCGGATTGTCTCGTACGGCGTTTCAAAAGAGACGGGCCGAATCGACTATGAGGCCGTCGCGGCGCAGGCGTTGTCCGAACGGCCCAAAATGATCGTTGTCGGGGCCTCGGCCTACGCGCGAACAATCGATTTTGACCGGTTCCGGAAGATCGCGGACCAAGTCGGCGCCTATCTTATGGTCGATATGGCCCACATTGCCGGTCTGGTCGCGGCAGGGATTCATCCTTCTCCGGTGCCGTATGCCGACTTTGTGACCACAACCACTCACAAGACGCTTCGGGGTCCGCGGGGCGGGATGATCCTCTGTCTTGAAAAGCATGCAAAGGCCATCGATCGATCGGTTTTCCCCGGCGTGCAGGGTGGGCCGTTGATGCATGTCATTGCCGCGAAGGCCGTCGCTTTTAAGGAAGCCCTTACCGAGGCGTTTAAATCATATCAAAAGCAGATCGTCAAAAATGCCAACGTCCTGGCCCAATCGCTTCTCTTAAAAGGGTACGCCATCGTTTCCGGGGGAACCGATAATCACCTGATGTTGGTTGATTTAACCTCGCGCGGCATCACCGGAAAAGAGGCGGAAGATGCGCTGGATATGGCCGGCATCACGGTGAACAAAAACGCGATTCCATTTGATGAACGGCCGCCGGCGCAGGCCTCCGGGATTCGGCTGGGCACGCCGATTGTAACCACCCGCGGGATGAAAGAACCCGAAATGGAACAGATCGCAACGTTCATTGACACCGTTTTGAAAAACCGGAAAGACGAGAAACGGCTCCAGTCGGTCCGAAACGATGTCAAACAGCTTTGTCTCAAATTTTCCTACGAAAAATAAGGGAGCATTTTTTAATGCAATGTCCATTCTGCAGCCAGACTGATGATAAAGTGGTCGACTCCCGGCTAAGTAAGGAGGGCGAGGTGATTCGCCGTCGCCGGGAATGCCTTGTGTGCAAACGGCGATTTACCACCTACGAACGGGTTGGCGAAATCTTTCCGATGGTGATTAAGAAAGATGGCCGGCGGGAACCGTTCGATCGGGAAAAGATTTTCGGCGGTCTAAAACGGGCCTGTGAAAAAAGACCGGTGAGCGTGGATCTTCTGGAAACGATTGTTACAAAGATCGAAAAGAAGCTGCAGGAGATGGGGGAATCCGAAATGCCAAGCCGGCTGATCGGGGAAGAGGTGATGAGCGCGCTGCAACATCTGGATCAAGTGGCTTATGTTCGGTTCGCCTCCGTTTACAAAGAGTTTAAGGATATCAGTCAATTCGCGGCCGAACTCAACACCCTGCTTAATCAGAATAGAAAAGAGAAACCGGCGTGACCGTAAAGAAATACGGTATCAAAGCGATCATCGTAATGGGCTTGCTGATAGGGCCGATACCGGGATTTGCGTCCGATGACCCGAAAGACCCGCCGAAAAAAGAAGGCGTTAAACTTGAAGGACGGATCCAGACCCGTTATACCTGGCAGGAAAACGATGCGCCGAAAAAGAATGCCAGCGCGTTTTCGCTTCCGCGTGTCCGGTTTGGCGCGGGAGGACAGGCGCTGGAT
>CAZSME010000250.1:0-1995 GCA_964607665.1 uncultured Nitrospirota bacterium
CTAAAAAGCGAGACCGGATGATGCTAAAAGATATCCGACGAAAAGTAAAGATTGCGGGTGCCGGGCCGGCGGGGCTCACCGCGGCAACCTGCTTGGCCAAGGCGGGGTATGACGTTGAAATTGATGAGGCCCGGGCCTCGGTGGGGGCGCGATTTATTGGCGATTTTCAGGTGTTGGAAAATACTGCGGGGGGGCTTGATCCATTAGAAATGCTGCAGAAAATCGGCCTCTCGGTGAACTTTTTTGCGCAACCGATTAAAGAGGCGGTGCTGTTTGATTATCGGCTTCGTTCCCAAACGGTTTCCAGTGCGTACCCTTTCGGTTACTTTATTCAGCGTGGGGCCGGGGGGAAGGATCCAAACGGCCCGGTCAGTCTGGATGAAGGGCTATTGCAACAAGCACGGGCCGCCGGCGTGAAGGTGAATTATCAACGCCGATCCAATCTTAACGAGGTAGATATTGTCGCAACCGGCCCAACCGGGGCCGATGGCCTTGCGAAGGAGATGACCTTTATCACCGACAGCCCGAATAAGGTTTGGGTCCTTTTTGATATGAACTGTTCCCCCGGAGGGTACGCCTACCTGTTTGTATTAAATGGCACCGCAACATTGGGATGCGCGATCACCCGTGATCTTCGTGCCATTAATCGCTATTTTGATTTGGCGCTGGCGCGGTTTCAGGAGATCGATCCGTTTATCCTTCGGAACGAAAAAACAGGATATTCCTTCATGGACTTTACGCTGAAACCGTCCGCGGTGAACGATCAACGGCTTTACATTGGCGAAGCGGGGGGATTTCAGGATTATCTTTTTGGGTTGGGGCTGCGTTACGCGATTTTAACCGGCTATTTTGCGGCGCAGAGTTTCATTTCGGGCGAAGGGGGCAGCGGGTATGACGCGCTTTGGAGGCGTGATCTGGGCTGTTCTCAGGAGATTAGCCTGGTGAATCGGTTTCTGTATGAATCGGGCGGGAATAGGGGGCTTTCTCATTTTGTGAAAACGGCGAACGGAAAAGATTTCAACGCCTATTTGGCCTCCTGGCATGCCCCGCAGCCGTGGAAGCGATTTTTAATCCCCGCTGTAAAATGGGCCTGGCAACGAAATCGGTCAACCTGCCGCCATCCTTTTTCATCGCACTGGTGTCGGTCCCAACGGCAGGGAAAACCACAATAAAAGCCACTATGATTTCGATTGATGAGGCGTATCGATATTGTCGGCGCGTTACCCATCGGGGCGGGCCGCATTTCTCTGTCGGATTTCGATTTCTGCCACCGGAAAAAAGAAAGGCGATCTACGCGGTTTATGCCTTTTGCCGATAT
Source organism: uncultured Nitrospirota bacterium (assembly GCA_964607665.1). Lineage (GTDB taxonomy): Bacteria > Nitrospirota > Nitrospiria > SBBL01 > SBBA01 > CAZSME01. Next base: position 1,319 of record CAZSME010000250.1, read on the forward strand.
GCCGATGATATCGTGGATGAGCACCAGGCCCAGCCGATGGAACTGCTTCTGAAAGAATGGGAAGCGGAGCTGCACCGCTGTTACCGGCACGAACCGACCCATCCGATTGCCGTCGCGCTGTCCGACGCGATCCGGCATTACCCCATACCGATTGAGGGATTTTTAGGGTTGATTGATGGCTGCCGGATGGATTTGACCTGTAAGCGGTATCCGACGTTTGGCGCGTTGATGGTTTATTGTGATCGGGTGGCCACGACGATTCGCGATCTCTCGTTGCCGGTCTTTGGCTATCGGGATCAAAATGCCGTAATCTATGGCGGCGCCCTTTCGACCGCGTTGCAGTTGACCAATATTGTGCGCGACATTGGAGAAGATTTGGATCGCGGCCGGATCTATCTTCCTTTGGACGAGATTAATCGGTTTGGCTATTCCGAAGCGGAATTGATGGAACGGGTTGCGTCACCGGCCTTTTTGAAGTTGATGGCATTTCAGTGTGACCGGATTCGCGGCTATTTTAAGCAATCGGCGTTGCTTGTTCCACTGGTTGATGAGGATAGTCGTCTGGCCCTCTCCCTGATGCGGGAGGTTTATCTTGCGTTGATCGATCAAATTGAGCAGAGGCCGTTTGACGTGCTGACCCGTTCCATCCGCCTCTCATGGTTTCAACGCGGCCAGGT
>CAZSME010000251.1:0-1991 GCA_964607665.1 uncultured Nitrospirota bacterium
CTTTGGTCGAGCGAAACGGCGCCCACGGGAACATCGACAGGCAGAGATCGATCGTCGTCGAGTCCAAGGCATAAACGGTGTTTTCGAGTTCGATCCCAAGATGTTCGCTGGCGTAAAGCTGTCGGGCTTGGGTAATCAGGATTTGGGCGAAGTCGGCATAGATGCGCCAGTCGCGTGATTCGTTGGCATCGGCGAGGGTTGAACGGGGAATGGGTTGCCGAATTCCCATGTGATAGAGCTTGGCAGATTGGGCTAAGAGACACGTTTCGATGTCGCGTAGACTTTCTCGATAGGTGAGTTGTGCAAAGGCCATAGTTCGAAACTGTTCCGAGCAGGAGAGTGTTCGTACCCGCTGATCGCCTCCATACTGTGTGACAATGCGATAAAACATTTTCCACGGCAGAAAATCCATGACTTGAGCAAAGAGTATTTTGCCAATATACATTGTCGTGTCCTCCGGTGAGATAAACACCGGAAGATTGGCGTATTGGCACAGCGCTATTCAAGTCGGAGACACCATAAAAACGTGGAAAACATAGACCCGTATTGACTCTCATTAAAATCCCCCCTATCTTAACCGGACAGTAGTGTTCTGAAATGTTTCTAAAACCTCTTGTGACTTCCTTCCGGAATCGTGTATCGCTTCTCATCGGTGTGGCTCCTTTCTTTTAATGGGTTAAAAGTAACCTGCGGATTATTCCACAGGGGGAGCCACCCGATCCAATTTCAACTAAATTTAGTATAACCTCAAGATTCGAGATATGGACTGAAGGTGGCATAAAGAGGGATGGATTGGGGGAGAACAACCCCCAAAAGAGAAGAAAAAGCAAGTCGGATGAAGGGATAAACGCACCGAGCCATTACAAAACCAAGTCCAACCTGTAAAGGTTTTAATTTAAAAATAAAAAAAGAAAAAAGATTGCTCGTTTAATTGGCTTTTTCTACAGGCTCGTTGACCAGTTGAAAGTTCTCTACCAGCGTTTCGGATTCAATATAAACTCCCATCCCCTGTTCAACGGCCTGACGCAGCGCGTCATCCAGCGCATTATCCCGTGCAATATCCTCATCGCCAGCTCGAATGCTGCCTACCCCCTCGGTGGTGATTGACTCTGTCCGCGCGGAGTCAGCGGCCTTTTCCGCTAAACGCGGCACCGCTTGTTTTTTCTCATCAGCCGCCGGGGCCTCTTCGATGATCTTTCGTAGCAGGCCGGCCACTTCACTCTTGTCGATCTGGGCACTGCCCGCGGCCAGAATCTGACCGGTCTCCACATCGACAATTCGGGCCTGGATTTTTACCCTTTCCCCAACCAGGCTGTAACTTCCCGTTAAGATGGCATCCGCGCCGACTAATTTTCCGACACTTTTTGCCGCATCATCACTGACCAATCCGGACATGCCAAAATTGATTTCATCCATCGTTTTTTCAAGATATCGCCGTTCGACCATCCGTAATTTTTTATCCCGAATCCAAAGGCTGAGAAGCTCTTCCGACAAATAACGCCCCAGCCCTGTAATGCGACCCTCCTGGTCCACAAAATCGATAATCACCAGTGTGGGCTTCTGATCGGCACCCAGGGCCTCCGTAATCTGGTTTTTAAGATCGAGAATGGCCGAGTCGATATCCGCGCTCTTAACGGCTGTCCTCTCGACAACCTTTTTTTGTTGCGCGGCGGTTGCGCCACACGAAACGATGGAGATAAGGGCGATAGGAAAAAGAATGCTTACCCATTGCCGTAAGTACCGTTTTTGATCTGCAGAACTGCCCATACGCTTTAATTCACGTTAAATCTACGTTGGTCTAAAAGACGTTTTGGACGGTATCAGATGGGGATATTGCTGTCAATAAACGAATTCTCCAATATTATGGCAATTGACAATCCGCAAATCTGAATGATACCGTCTGGCCTTATGAAACGAACCGATTATTGTGGCGTGTTGGCGAAAAAGGATGCGGGGCAAAAGGTCGTTTTGTCTGGCTGGGTGCACCGTCG
>CAZSME010000252.1:0-1991 GCA_964607665.1 uncultured Nitrospirota bacterium
CCGGCGTGTATGCCCCGCTCCTTGCACTTCTCAAGGATAAGGAGGGAACCGTTCGCGGGGCCGCGGCGACCTCTTTAGGAAAATGGGGTGATCGTGCGGCCATCCCGATGCTGCATCCCCTCTTAAACGATCCGGAGCCGATTGTTCAGGTTTCTGCCGCAGAGGGATTAATCCGGCTGGGGGAGAAACGGCTTGATATCTATCAAAAGGCGTTGACAAATTCGGACTACGGCGTGCGCCACTTTGCCGTTGGCTCATTGCATAAAACGGCTGGAAAAGAAGCGATGCCGTTGTTGATCAAGGCGTTATCGGACGAAGCGCCGCGGGTACGCATCGCGGCCGTTCGGGCGATTGGATCGATTGGTGGAGCCGAGGCGGTCTCGATTCTGAGGACGGGCCTTAACGATCCCGATCTTGCCGTTCGTACCTACGCGGCCGGGAATTTGGGCCGGTTGCTAAAGGGTGCGCAGGGTCAAAAGAAGGTCGGAGAGTAAGGTATCCGCAATGACCCCGGTATCCATTCGCGTAAGCTCTTATTATGACGAAAGATAAATCACGTCGATTTTTACCTCGTGTTCTGACCTATATTTTACCGTATAAGGGATGGGCCGCGCTGACCCTTTTGGCCGCGGCCGTAACGACCCTGATGGAGCTTATTCCCCCCTGGCTGATTAAGCTTGCGATTGACGAGGGGATCGCGAAAAAACGGACGGGATTCCTCATCACCATCCTGTGGGTCATGCTGGGGGTCTACGTTATAAAAGGGCTTTGTAATATGGCCCGGATTCGCCTGAATAACTTCTTTGAGCAAAATGTAATTTTTGATATCCGCAATGAAGCCTTTGCCGCTATTCAACGACTTTCGATTTCTTATTTTGATGACCGTTCCACCGGAGAGCTGCTGTCGCGCGTTAACAGCGATGTGGAAAACATGGAGCGGATTTTTATTGACGGGCTCGAACATTTGGTCGTCGCCGGGTTAACGCTCATGGGAATTACCCTGATGCTGTTTGTTTTAGAATGGCGTCTTGCGCTGGTGGCCCTGATCCCGATCCCTCCCCTGGCGCTATCGTCCCTTTTGTTCACGCGGCGGCTGCATCGGTCTTACAAAACCGTTCGAGAAGAGTTGTCGCGTATGATGGCCTTCCTTCAGGACCGGATTTCCGGCATCCGCGAAACGATGATTTTCAATCAGCAAGAGTACGAAGCCCGCCGATTCTCGGAACGCAGCGGCGCTTTGTACGAGGGGAGTTTAGGCGTTGCCCGACTCTGGTCCGTCTACTCCCCCTCCATGGCCTTTTTTGCTTCGATCGGAACCCTGTTTATTTTGGGATACGGTTCATTCCTGGCCGCGGAAGGCCGAATAACCGTAGGGGAACTGGTCGCCTTTATTGCCTATGCCGCGCTCTTTTACAGCCCGATTAACCAGATTCACTCGATCAATCATATGCTCCAGCATGCGATCGTTGCGGCGGAACGGGTCTTTGAGCTCCTCGACACGCAACCCAATGTCGCCGAACCCGAACGCCCAACAGCGCTTCCGCATCGGCTTTCCGGGAAAATTTCATTTCAGCAGGTCTCTTTTGAATATGTTACAAACCGACCGGTTTTAGAAGGGATCGATTTTACCGTTGAGCCGGGTGAAACGGTTGCATTGGTCGGAGCCACCGGCAGCGGGAAGTCCACAACCGTCTCACTGCTTTTGCGTTTTTATGATCCCCAGAGTGGATCAATTACCATTGACGGTTACGATATTCGAAAGATGTCATTAAAGGCGCTTCGGGATCAGTTCGGGCTGGTGCGCCAGGAACCGTTCCTGTTCAATGGAACGGTAAAAGAGAATATTGCGTATGGGAATCTCCATGCCGCCTTTTCGGAGATTCAGGCCGCGGCCGAGGCCGCGTGCGCTGATGATTTTATTCAACAACTTCCCCAACAATACGACACATGGATTGGGAGGATGTCAAGTTTTTAGTTGAAATTTTTTCGAG
>CAZSME010000253.1:0-1982 GCA_964607665.1 uncultured Nitrospirota bacterium
GCCTCTTTCGCAACCTGTATCCATTCATGGGGAACCCCTTCCGGGTCTTTCTGATAATAAAGCGGGACGATCTTTTGCTCCAATAACTCATACAACGCGTTCGCATCGTCCCGATCCTGTTCTTCATGGGAGACCGAATCGACGGAGGAGGCGGGCGTTCCAAACGCCCAGCCATTTTTGCCGTTGTAGCCTTCAATCCACCAGCCATCCAACACGGAAAGATTCGGAATCCCATTAATGGCCGCTTTCATCCCGCTGGTGCCACAGGCCTCAAACGGGGGACGAGGGGTATTCAGCCAGAGGTCTACCCCCTGCACCAAATAGTGCGCGACCCGCATATCGTAATTTTCTAAAAAGGCGATTCGGCCGGAACAGTCGGGATCGCGGGCCAGATTGTAGACCTGTTGGATATAACGCTTTCCGACTTCATCCGCGGCATGGGCTTTACCTGCGAAGACAATCTGCACCGGACGCCATCGGTCGGTCAGCATTTTTTTGAGCCGTTCCATATCGGAGAAAAGAAGGGTAGGGCGCTTATACGCGGTGAACCGGCGCGCGAAGCCAATGGTGAGTGTGTCGGGATCCAGCAGCGCGCCACCCGCCAAAACCTGACTGGGGTCCACCCGTCTTTCGGTCCATAATGCCCTGGCCCGATCATGAATAAATCGAAGAAGCTTTCCCTTTGTAAGAAGATGTTTTTCCCAAAAGAGGGCGTCTGGGATATCAAACACCTTTTCCCAAATGGCCGGATCATCGTGCCGTTCCAGCCAATCCGGGGCGATATATTTTTGATACAGCTGCCAGAGCTCAATGGCCACCCATGTGGGCAGGTGAATCCCATTGGTGATCGAATCAATCGGCACCTTTTCTTCTTCCACCGTGGGCCACATCGACTGCCACATCCGGCGGGAAATCTTCCCGTTTAAGCGGCTCACCGCATTGCGTCCTTCAGAAAAACGCAGCGCCAGCGCCGTCATATTAAACGCTTCTCCCCACGGCGCCTGATGATGTCCCAAGGCCCAAAAACCGCGATGGTCGAGTCCCATCTGCGGCCAGTAATGCGCAAAATATTTTTCAATCAACGCGGCGTGATAGGCGTCGTGACCGGCCAGCACCGGCGTATGCGTTGTAAAGATCGTGCTTTTTCGAACCCGATCGGCGGCCTCGTTATAGGGTAATCCCGACGCAATCCCCTCCCGAATCCGTTCGAGGATCATGAAGGCCGTATGTCCCTCATTTAAGTGCCAAACATCGGGTGCAAGGTTCAGGGCGCGAAGGACACGGACACCCCCGATCCCCAACACAATTTGTTGGCGAATTCGAAAATCTTGATCCCCCGGATAGAGCCGGGCCGACAGTTCGCGATCCCAGGGGGTGTTTTCCGGAACATCGGTATCCATCAGATAAAGCGTGACCGAACCCACTTGAACCTTCCAAACGGCGACATAAACCTTATCCTCCTGATTCAGAGATACCTCAATAAGGATGCGGCCATGCGCGGCGTCAACCGGCTGCAAGGCAACGGAATGTAAGTCTAACGGCTGATAGGTCGTTTCCTGCCAGCCATCGGCATGAATATGTTGATGCAGGTACCCCTGCTGATACAAAAAGCCGACGCCAACCAGTGGAACGCCCAGCTCGCCCGCCTCTTTGCAATGATCCCCCGCGAGCAGGCCCAACCCACCCGAATAGATCGGCAGGGAGTTGTGAAGGCCAAATTCCGCTGAAAAATAGGCAAAGGTCTTATGCTGAAGGTCAGGAAATTTCTGGTTAAACCAGGTTGTCCGGGCACCCTGTTCGGCGTCATAGGCGTCCATCACCTGTTTGTAATGATTCAGAAAGGACGGATGATTCGCCACATCGTAAAGACGCGCCGGCGTGATATCCCGCAACATCTGGACCGGATTATGCCCTGTCCCCTTCCATAGGGTACGATCCAGTTCGATAAAAAGATTTCGGGCCTCCGGGCGCCAACTCCACCA
>CAZSME010000254.1:0-1963 GCA_964607665.1 uncultured Nitrospirota bacterium
CCTGTCCGGATAAACTTTACGTAGTGGAGGCAAGATGTTTGGGTTGGGTCTACCAGAGCTTTTGATTGTTCTTTTAATCGTACTGGTTGTTTTTGGCGCCGGGAAACTTCCGGAGATTGGTATGGGTATGGGAAAGGCCCTGCGCGGCTTTAAAAAGGGGATGTCCGAGCCGGACGAAATTGACATCACCCCGTCTCCCTCCGCTAAAAAGGATCCGCCGACTTCAAAACTCACGGAGCATAAGAATGATTAATCATTTTGTTCTAATAAAACGTTTTGTCGTGCTTCTTGTGGTTTCTTTCGCCTCTTCCGCTTTTGCGGAATCCCGTTCGTCGGAGCCTGCCCGTATCCCGTCGCCCAAGGCGTATTACCACACGTTGTTGGGCCTTCAATACGAGGCCAATGGGGAGGCTCAGGCGGCCTTAAACGAATATCAAATGGCGTTGTCCGAGGATGAGGGGTCTCCTTTTCTCTTAACCCGTGCGGCCGTCATGTTCGTGCGGCAAGATGAACCCGAAAAGGCCATTCTATTTCTTGAAAAGGCAACAACGAAGGCCAAAAATCCATTGGCATTAAACCTGCTGGCCGATCTTTATTCCATGATGGGGGAAAAGAAAAAGGCGGCAGACACGTATCAAAAGATCATCGCGCAAAAACCCGACGCGGTTGAAGGGTATTTAACGCTCTCACGTTTCTTCATCGCGGAACACGATTTCAACCGGGCGATGGAAGCAATCGAAAAGGGGATTCAGGCCAACCCGACGTCGCATCTGGGTTATTATCATAAGGGAAAGCTCCTTGCCCGTAGCGGGGCTTACGAGCAAAGTTTTGAGCAATACCAAAAGGCGATATCGCTTTATCCGGCGTTTGAACTGGCCCATCTTGCGATGGCGGCCCTCCATGAGCAGTTGGGAAACAAACCGGCGGCGCAGGGAATCTACCGGCATATTCTCGGCGAGGTAAATATGGAGCATAAGGAGGCGGGTCTGCGACTGGTACACCTCTTAATGCAGGAGAAGCGGTGGGATGAGTCAATGGAGGTGCTCAGTCGCCTTTCGGACGATGATCCGGACGACCCCGACGTTTGGCTTAAACTCTCGCTGGTATGGGGCGAGCAAAAGGAGTTCGCGAAGGCGCTGGAGGCATTGCAAAAGGTCATGGCCGTATGGCCCCGCTCCTACGATCTGAATGTCTATCTGGCCTCGCTTTACGAGGCGACCGAGGCGTACGACAAGGCGGTCGCGGTTTATCAGGAGCTCCTTCGGGACGAGGGCCATCGGTATGATCTCCATCTTCGATTGGGATCGGTTTATTTCTACCGGTTAAAGAAAACAACAGAGGCGTTGGCGGAAGGAGAGATCGCGCTGAAGATCGATCCGAAACGATCGGAGGCCTATCTCTTTTCCGGGCTGGTCTTGTATGAGTTGGCGCGATATGAAGAGGCCGCGCAGCGATTCCAACAAGGGATTCAGGTCGCGCCGGAACGGCCCGACTTGCACTTTCATTTGGGTGCGACCTACGACAAACTCAACCGATTTGAGGAGGTTATCGGTTCGATGGAAACGGCAATTGCACTCGATACCGATTACGCGGCAGCGCTCAACTATCTTGGCTACTCGTTCGCGGATCGCGGTATTCGTTTGGACGAAGCCGTTCATTTAATCACCCGTGCGTTGGCCGTTCATCCCGATGACGGCTATTTCATGGACAGTTTAGGCTGGGCCTATTATAAACAGGGCAAAATTAAAGAGGGTCTAGCCTTGCTTCAAAAGGCGGTAGCGCTTGTTCCAGATGATCCGGTGATTTTAGAGCATCTGGGTGAAGCCTATTTAACTGAGAATCAGCGCGATCTTGCTTATGAGGCATGGATCGACTCGCTGAAATTCGATCCTAAAAATGAAAAGCTAAAGGCCCGTTTCAGAGAGGTTGGATTTAGCGCCCCGGAGACCACGACGCCCTCCGA
>CAZSME010000255.1:0-1949 GCA_964607665.1 uncultured Nitrospirota bacterium
ACGGGGGAAATTGTATCCGTTTCACCTGCCGACTGCAAAAAATCTGTGATAGACGTTTTATCTTTCCGTGATATATCCGTGATCTTTACCGGATAAGCTAATCGTGTCTGGAAGGGGGCTTCCAGAGATGACAAACCTAAAAAATAAAGGAGATGAAGATGAAAACAAAAATGATGATAACACTCGCCGTCGCCTCAACCCTTCTGATGGCCTGTTCCCACATGGGTATGAAGAAAGAAGATAAGATGATGCAAGAGGAGAAGATGATGAAAAAAGACGGGATGATGAAAGACGACACAATGATGGACAAGGAAAAAGGAATGATGAAATGAGGAGAGGGTTATGGGTCGTGGCAGGTATTATAATGAACCTGCTGCTTCCATACGATGAAGCGAACGCGTTTACCGGCCGAAAGGCGCCGGAGATCACAAGTCCAGCCTGGATCAATTCCAATCCCCTGTCCCTCAAAGCCCTTCAGGGAAAGGTGGTGATGGTCGAGTTCTGGACGTTTGGATGCACCAACTGCCGAAACATTGAGCCCCAGATTAAGGCATGGCATCAACGCTATGTCGATGACGGCCTGGTCATTATCGGGGTCCATACCCCGGAATTCGACTATGAGAAAAAGATCGAGACGGTGAAGCGGTATGTTCGGGATCAGGAGATCGCCTACCCGATTGCAATCGATAACGACTTCCTCATTTGGAACCGCTATGGTAATCGCTACTGGCCGGCGATCTATCTTATTGATAAGCAGGGGGTCATTCGTTATACTCGTTTTGGAGAGGGAGGGTATGCACAAACCGAGCGAACGATTCAAACCCTGCTTGCTGAGTAAGTTTTCTTTCAAGGAAGCGAAAAATGATTAAAAAGTCGCTCAGAAATTTCTTCCTGCTCATATCCGTTCTCATTTTCACCGTTGTCTTGATCCGTGCCGAAGGGAAAGAGGGGATGTCCACGTCGGCAGGGCCGGCATTCGAGAAGGCCACCTTCGCGGGGGGCTGTTTCTGGTGCATGGAGTCCGACTTTGAAAAAGTCGATGGCGTCGTTGCGGTGGTTTCGGGATATACCGGTGGGCATAAGGAAAATCCGACCTACAAAGAGGTTTCCGCGGGTGGAACAGGACATGCTGAAGTGGTGCAGGTGACCTACAATCCGACGAAAATCACATATGCCCGGCTCCTATCCATCTATTGGAAAAATGTGGACCCAACGGTATTAGACCAGCAGTTCTGTGACGTTGGAAATCAATACCGAACCGCCATCTTTTACCATAACGCGGAACAGCAACGTTTGGCGGAAGCGTCAAAAGAAGCCCTGAACAAGACAAAGCCTTTCAAGGGACCCATTGTCACGCCGATTGTTCCGCTCACAACATTTTACGAGGCCGAGGAGTATCATCAGGATTTTCATAAGAAGAACCCGATCCGATACAGCTTTTATCGCTCACGATGTGGCCGCGACGACCGCCTTGAAGAATTATGGGGAAAACGATAGGGGTGATATTGTATGATCACACGACGATTATTTTTAGGGGGGATGTTCGCGATATTGTTGGCGCGGTTATTTCCGCGCATAAGTTTTGGAGCCAAGCCTGAAATGGAAAAGATAGTGATTGAAAAGATTCATCGTTCCAAGGAGGAGTGGCGAAAAATCCTTTCGCCGGAGGCCTTTCGCGTTTTGCGTGAGGAGGCAACTGAACGGCCAAACTCCAGCCCGCTGTTAAAGAATAAAGAAAAAGGTCTCTATGCCTGCGCCGGATGCGACCTGCCGCTCTTTACGTCCGAAACGAAATACGAAAGCGGCACCGGCTGGCCCAGTTTCTACGCGCCGATTGCCGGCCATGTCGAGACCAAAACCGACTTCCACCTGATTTTCCCTCGAACGGAGTATCACTGCGCCCGTTGCGAAGGGCACCAGGGGCATGTTTTTGATGATGGCCCCCCGCC
>CAZSME010000256.1:0-1945 GCA_964607665.1 uncultured Nitrospirota bacterium
AGCCGTCGCATGATCTTTCCGCTGCGTGTTTTGGGCAGATTATCGGTAAACCGGATATCGTCCGGACGGGCAATCGGGCCGATCTCTTTTGCCACATAGGCCTTCAGCTCCTCTTTGAGTTTTGGGCTGGGGGCATTTCCAAGCGCAAGGGTGACAAAGGCGGCAATCGCCGTTCCTTTCAGGTCGTCCGGCCGGCCGACCACCGCCGCCTCCGCCACCGTCGGATGCGCGACTAACGCCGATTCGATTTCCATTGTTCCCAGCCGATGGCCCGCGACATTAATCACGTCATCCACCCGACCCATTACCCAGAAATAGCCGTCTTTGTCGCGCCGTGCCCCGTCACCGGTAAAATAAAGACCGGGGAACTCCGACCAGTACTGCTTTTTATATCGCTCCGGATCGCCCCAAACCCCGCGCAGCATCGATGGCCACGGCTTGCGGATCACGAGGTAGCCGCCGGTATTCGGCGGAACCGATTTCCCATCGCGATCCACAACGTCGGCCGCGATGCCGGGAAACGGGAGCGTGGCCGATCCCGGCTTCGTTGGAATCGCGCCCGGTAATGGCGTAATCAGAATGCTTCCAGTTTCGGTTTGCCACCAGGTATCCACAATCGGACACCGCTTCTTCCCAATCACCTCGTGGTACCAGATCCATGCCTCCGGATTGATCGGCTCGCCCACCGTTCCCAAAAGGCGCAGCGACGAGAGATCGTGCCGCAACGGCCATTCGGTCCCCAGCTTAATTAAGGCCCGAATCGCCGTCGGCGCGGTATAAAAAATATTGACCTTGTGTTTCGCAACAATCTCCCAGAGGCGATCCGGCTGGGGATAGGTCGGGGCCCCTTCGTACATAACCGTGGTGACCCCATTCGCAAGAATGCCGTAGAGGATATACGAATGCCCCGTAACCCAGCCGATATCGGCGGTGCACCAATAGGTGTCGGTATCTTTCAGGTCGAAGACATAGCGCGCGGTGATCATTGCCCCTAAAAGATATCCTGCGGTGGAATGGACCACTCCCTTGGGCTTTCCGGTGGTCCCGCTGGTGTAGAGGGTGAAAAGAGGATGCTCGGAATCAAGCGGCGCCGCGGGGCAGCGATCGGACATACCCTTTATTCCGTCATGCCACCAGAGATCGCGCCCGTCCTGCATCACAACCGGCGTTCGTGTTCGTTGCACGACAACGACTTTTTGTACCGAAGGGGCCTCTTTCACCGCCTCATCCACTTTTTCCTTGAGCGTGACGATCTCCCCTTTGCGATATCCACCGTCGGCGGTAATCACCATCTTCGCGCCCGCGTCGTTGATTCGATCCCGAAGGGCCGATGCGGAAAAGCCGGCAAAGACAACCGAGTGGGTCGCGCCGATTCGCGCGCAAGCTAACATCGCAATCGGTAGTTCGGGGATCATTGGAAGATAGATCGTTACACGATCCCCCTTCACAACGCCCTGCGCTTTTAAGAGGTTGGCAAACCGACAGACCTCCCGATGGAGGTCCTGATAGGTCAATGTGCGGGAATCCCCCGGCTCCCCCTCCCAGATAATCGCGGCCTTATTTTTTCGCCAGGTCTCTAAATGTCGATCGAGGCAGTTATATGAAACGTTTATCGTTCCTCCCAAAAACCACTTCGCATTTGGGGATTTCCACTCCAGCACCTTTTTATAAGATTTAAACCAGGAGAGCTCCTGGGCCAGGTCCCCCCAGAACGTTTCCGGGTCTTTCTGGGCCTTTTTATAGAGGCGTTGATAGGCGGTCCTGCTGGGGATATGGGCCTGCGCCGAAAACGCTTTTGCCGGCTTAAACAGCCGCCTCTCTTTTAATACGGATGTGATCGTCTTTGAAGATGTATCGTCAGCCATGTTTATTCCTTATGCAATGCCAATCAGTGCGGAAAGGTACCACTCCTCTCCCTATTGTTGCAAGAAAAACCTTTGCAAGC
>CAZSME010000257.1:0-1940 GCA_964607665.1 uncultured Nitrospirota bacterium
AAACGCTATCCTTTTTTGGCCTGACGGGTCCGTTCGGACTTATCCAGATATCGTTTTCGAATCCGAATATTCTTTGGCGTGACCTCCATCAGCTCGTCTTCTAAAATGAAGTTGAGTGCGACCTCCAATCCCATTATGACCGGCGGCGACAACTGAATAATCCCATCGCTTGACTTGGAACGCATATTGGTCAACGCCTTTCCCTTGCAGACATTAATCTCGATATCGTCATCTTTTGCGTTTTCGCCCACAACCATTCCCTCATAAACAGGCTCTCCCGGTTCAATAAAGGTGGTCCCGCGACCCTGCGCGATGTTAAGCCCATACGCGTTTGCCTTTCCAGTTTCATTGGCAATTAACGCCCCTTTTCTTGTTTTTGGAAGCGGTTCCCCCATCGGCTCAAAATCAAGGAAGGTGGTGTTCAGTGTAAACTGGCCGCGTGTCAGCGTAGTTAAGAGGGTGCGCAATCCCAATAACGCACGCGTCGGCATTTCGTAGATAAAACGGGCATCGTTCGCATGCGCAAAGGTATTTTTCAGACGGGCGCGTCGCTTGGCCAACTCCGAAAGGACGACGCCGCGATAGGTTTCGGGAACATCAATCGTGACCTCTTCAAACGGCTCCATCAAACGCCCATTGACCTCTTTTGTAATAACCTCCGGCTGACTTACCTCGAATTCAAACCCTTCTCGCCGTAAGGTTTCCAGCACGATGGAAAGATGGAGTTCGCCTCGCCCGGAGAGCAGATACCGTTCCCCCTGCTGCACCATACGCAGACTGACATTGGTTTCCAGCTCTTTCGTGAGGCGGTCGCCCAGTTGACGGGTCGTCAGGAGGGTGCCGTCTTGCCCGATAAAGGGAGAGGTGTTTCCGCCGATCGTAATCTGAAGTGTCGGGGCCTCAATCGCGATTGCGGGGAGGGGTTCCGGACAAGCGGGATCGCACAACGTCGCGTTAATCTCCACCTTTTCAATGCCGGTTAACGCAACGATGTCCCCGACCGAGGCCTCTTCAACACGGGTTCGGCCCAGGCCTTCCCATACAAAAATATCGTTAATCCGTTCGGACGATTGCGTGCCCTCGTCCGATATTTTAATAATCGGCATGCCGACCTTGATGCTCCCTCGGACAATTCGGCCGATCCCGTAAATCCCCTTAAACGTATCGTGGTCTAACGCGGCCACCTGCATTTGAAAGGGAAGCGTGGGATCACCCGCGGGTGGGGGAAGGTAGGAGATGATCTTTTCAAAAAGCGGTTCCAATGTGGCCGGTACGCTGGGATCGGCAGGCAGCGTTTCAAACGCCTTTCCTTCTCGGCCGATCGCGTACAGGATTGGATAGTCGAGTTGAGACTCATGGGTCGCCAGGTCCAGGAACAGGTTTCCAATGGCATCCAGGGTTTCGTCAATGCGCCGCCCTGCCTTATCGATCTTATTGACAATGACGATGACCTTCATCCGAAGATGGAGCGCTTTTTTCAAGACGGAACGGGTCTGCGGCATTGGCCCTTCCTGCGCGTCGACCAACAGCAGACAGCCGTCGGCCATATTCAACGTTCTCTCCACTTCGCCGCCAAAGTCGGCGTGACCGGGGGTATCAATAATGTTGATCTTGTAGTCCCGATAGCGAACCGAGGCATTTTTCGCGAAGATGGTAATCCCGCGTTCTCGCTCCAACACGTTGGAGTCCATGATCAGTGTCTTGGCCATATCTTCGGAATTTTCCCGAAACACATGGGCCTGTTTCAGTAAAAAATCAACGAGCGTTGTCTTTCCATGATCAACATGGGCAATAATCGCAATATTTCTAACCTTTTCCATTTCGTTCCTTTCCTGAATCTATTTTGACGATTGCATCCGATGCGGGGTACGCGGGGCACACGGCGGGACACACGGCAACATCATCTTACTTTTGTTCGGGAACAGGATAACACAGCCATG
>CAZSME010000258.1:0-1919 GCA_964607665.1 uncultured Nitrospirota bacterium
CTTCTCGCGGGCTTTACCGTTCCCCAAAGTAGTACGGTGGCCGCCGTCCCCACGACGACAGCAGGATCGGGAAGTGGCGCACCCAGTACAAAGACCTGCTTGAGCTCGGAAGTGAAATCGAAGATTACGGGGATGAGGAAGTATGATGCTCCGGACACGGACTATAGCAATGCGATCACGCACGAATTTGTAGAAGAGCCAATACTGAACCAATTTGATATTATCGGGACGATCCTGGATGCCCTTGACCAGACCCATTTTTTTAGTGAGGAGAATATTAATAAGGGCCCCTATCGGGCCTTGGTTTCCTTTTTGGAAGAAGACCAAGGTGTGCAGCAAAAAGAGTTACAGTCCTGGATTGTCGATTCCAGACTGGAAGGAGACGCGATTATTGTCGATGTCTGGGTTGAAGACAGCAATGTTCAGGCCAGGTTCAAGTTTTTCAAGTCATCATCCACAACAACAGACAGTGGTTGTGGCGCGTGGGAGGTCAACGCGAATACTCCGAATGGTACCTTTACGCTTTCGGTCTCTGAAAACCCTGACGGTTCCGCCACCTATAAAATGAAAGAGGGGGGGGATGATTACGGAATAAAGGCGATTCTAGTACAAGGCAGCACGGAGGGATATGGTAAGGTCCGCTTCACGGCGTCTCGTGGTACACGGGATTGCCCGAAGGACCCAAATAACACTTCCCCCTGTGATTTTACAGCCCGGTACGCCTATAACGAAAATCATCTTGCTATTCAAAAGGTGGGGGATCCGAATCCGGTGTTTAAAGCCCGTAACGATTTTATCCGATTGAACCACCGCTACGCCTTGTTTGATCAGGAAACGGGAGAGGACGTGTTACGGGCAAAGCAGTTTGGTTTTCCAATCGAGTTCGAGGATGAGGAAGGGAAGACCCACCACGGATTCTACGGCGCATGGCAGGGAAGGCACCAAATTCACTCTGATTTGGGTGAGCCGATCAACGGGGGAATCACGGTCAGACGTATTGACTTTCGGGACGGCCAAACAACCGCTGAATTCACGACTTCTGATCTCTTCCCAGGAACCCTGGTAAGACGGGCGATCGAAGAGGCCGATATCAACCTTCTATTGGGCGTTCCCGTTGAAATTTTCGACGACCGGAAGTTCAACCTCTTTTATAACGGTACCCAGTGGGTTGCGTGCAAAGATATCGATTTTAATACAGTACCTCTGACTTGTTTGGAAAGTGTGCCGTTTACGGATTTTGTTTCCCTGGTTTTCAATCCAGATGATAAAAGGCGGTTTGTTCATATAAGCGGACCTGGTTCTGCCCCATCGGGTCCATTGGACCCAACGAGTCCTCCTCCCCCTCCCACGCAGTACCGCTGTGTCCTCAACGCTTCGAATGAGTGCGATTTTGAAGAGTTGGTATTTGATCCCACTCACCCCTCTGCCCCTCCAATGCCAAGCGGGGTCAATCTTGTTCCTACGGCCGGCACCCTGTTATTTGTTTCTGTCGGCGGCTCGATTTTTATCGAGTATCAAGGGGGAGATTTCCCGGGGGAGTGGGTTGTTAAAAAAATTGATTTTTTTGATGAACAGAATTTCTTTCCGGTATTCGATTCTGAGGGTGACGCTCCATTCCTATTAGACGAGGGAAGGGAGTTTTACGTTCATCAGCAGGGGACCAACTATCTGCTGAAAAACACAGGCGCCGAATACACGTTGAGCCTCGAGATCCAAACGGCGGCCCATCCGGGAAATGCCACGGATATTTATGATGCCAGTTGGATTTTGCATGACCCCTTCGGTGGGCCGGATGCGTCAACATATAAATTCGATACCGATCAGTTACGGCTTGAATATGCTACGGTGGGTCCGAACGATTCGGGGGTCCAATCCGGGGATCTCGTTGAGAGACCTATATATGGATTGGTTGCCCACGA
>CAZSME010000259.1:0-1917 GCA_964607665.1 uncultured Nitrospirota bacterium
GGGTGATCGCGCCTTCGGAGGAGGACGAAACCGAACGGGCATATTTGGCCATGACGCCTTTTAAATATCGAGGGGCAGGAGCGATCCAGCCCGCCCGTCGTTTTTCCATTTCCGTATCGGAGATTTCGACCTGCAGACGGCGCGCTTTAATGTCAAACGTGATCAGATCGTTGTCTTTAAGAAGTGCAATCGGCCCTCCGACCGCGGCCTCCGGGGCAACATGGCCCGCCATAAGGCCGTGGGTTGCGCCAGAAAAACGGCCATCGGTGATCAACGAAACCGACTCGCCTAATCCCGCACCCGACAGCGCCGCGGTTACCGCCAGCATCTCACGCATGCCGGGCCCCCCTTTGGGCCCTTCATATCGAATAACCACCACATCGTTTGGCTGAATCTGTCCCGCCTGCACCGCCGCGAATGCCGCCTCTTCCGAGTCAAAGACACGCGCGGGCCCCTGATGATAAACCCGTTCGTGACCGGCCACCTTCACCACACACCCTTCGGGAGCGAGGTTCCCTTTCAAAATCACCAACCCCCCCGAGGGCTTGAGCGGCTTATTCAGGGGTCGAACCACATCCTGCCCGACTGTTTCCTGCGCCAAGCGGGCTTCTTCACCAATCGTTTTTCCGGTCACCGTCATCGTATCGGGATGAAGCCGTTTCGCATCTAAAAGTCGTTTGGCCACCAGCCGAACCCCACCCGCCTTATAAAGATCGGTCGCGACATACCGTCCCCCCGGTTTTAGATCGGCCAGAAGGGGAGTTTGGGAGCTGATCCGATCAAAATCGTCAATCACCAAAGGAATCTCCATTTCACGCGCGATCGCCAGGAAATGAAGCACCGCATTGGTTGATCCTCCGGAAGCCGCCACCGCGGCGATTGCGTTTTCAATCGATTCGCGGGTGATAATCTGACGCGGCGTGATATTTTTTTGCAAAAGCATCATGACCTGCCGACCGGCCTCATACGCCACCTTTTCTTTTTCCGAATCTTCCGCCGGCACGGAGGCCGATCCCATCACCGACATCCCCAGGATTTCAATTGCCATTGCCATCGTATTGGCCGTGAACTGTCCGCCACAGGCGCCGGCGCCGGGGCAGGCATGGTCTTCCAGATCGGCCAGTTGCGCCGAAGAAATCTTCCCCTTCGCGAACGAGCCAATCGCTTCATAGACATCCTGAATCGTCACATCGTGTCCTTCAAACCGGCCGGGGGCAATCGATCCGCCATAAAGCATCAGCGATGGGAGATTTAATCGGCAGAGGGCCATAATCGTTCCGGGAATCGTCTTATCGCATCCGGAAAGGGCGATCACGGCATCGAAAAGGTGTCCGCGGGCCACCAGCTCAATCGAATCGGCCACCACCTCCCGGCTGATCAACGAGGCCTTCATCCCTTCGGTCCCCATCGCAATGCCATCGGAGACGGAGACGGTATTGTATTCAATCGGCGTTCCGCCGGCGGCCCGAATCCCCTCTTTGACATGGACGGCAAGGCGCCGCAGATGAAAGTTGCAGGGCATCACCTCGGTCCATGTATTCGCAACGCCAATTAACGGTTTTGCGAGGTCCGCATTGGTGAAACCGATGGCCTTGAGCATCGCACGGGCCCCTGCCCGTTGCGGCCCATCGGTCAAAAGATGACTTTTATGCTTTAAATCCATAGGCGTTCTTTATCCTGTTCACCCTAACGATGTCAAGACGTTACCTTACCATCATGTCGTTTCGGCCTCGCCATTTGACAATCTTACTGTTCTCTCTTATCGTTAGACTTATCGTTAGAAAAAAATGTGGGGGGTTAAAGATATAGTCCCTTTTATCCGATATAATTGAGTAGGGGACGCTAGGCAAAACGATATGTTCTAGTGAGTCCAACGCTTCTTTACATTTGAATGCCGTCATTCCGGCATGATTCTAG
>CAZSME010000260.1:0-1895 GCA_964607665.1 uncultured Nitrospirota bacterium
GTTATTTCGTAACAGGCCCTAAATTCATAACAAAGAAGGGGATAAAGAAGATGAAAAATTGCGTTAAGTTGCTCAGTGCATTGGTCATTGCTTTTGGGTTAGCAAATTGTACCTATGATACGCCAAAGCAGGAAACCCCAGCAGCGCCTGAGACCTCGGCAGCGCCAGCGCCAGCGGCAGAGGCCCCAGCGATGGAAGAGGCTCCAGCGGCAGAGGCTCCGGCAGAAGGAGAAGCTCCAGCGACGGAAGAGGCTCCAGCAGAAGGAGCGCCTGCAGCCGAGTAAGCCAATCCGATCTGCTCTGGCCCGTTTTTATTGGCCAGAGCAGGTTTTTGTTTTAAGAAGAGTAAGCCCTTAGAGGAAGTTCCTTTCTTCTAGGGGCTTTTTTTTGAATCATGTCCCATTCAATCCAAAACCTTTCGCAAAACGTAGCGGCCTTAAGGCCACTCATTCCTTTTCTATCGGCCCTTGAAACCCAATTTGAAACAGCGGAGGTTTTCCTTGTCGGTGGCGCCGTTCGCGATTTTCTTTTAGGCCGGGAAACAAAAGATATCGATTTTTTAATTCGGAATATTCCCGCACCGTCGTTGCGAAAAATCCTAAGCGGCTATGGAAAAGTCAATCTCGTCGGCAAGACGTTTGGTGTCTACAAGTTCATGCCCACCGGTGCAACACAAGAGATTGATATTGCGTTGCCCCGTACCGAGCACTCTTTTTCAAATAAGGGGGGGTACCGCGATTTTGATATTCAAAGTGATCCATGTCTGCCGGTTGAAGAAGACCTTCGACGGCGGGATTTTACGATCAATGCGATGGCTGTGGAGATGAAACGGTCTGCCCTGATTGATCCCTTCAACGGGTTAAACGATTTAGAAGCTGGAATTCTGCGCGCGGTGGGAGAGCCGCGCGTGCGATTTTCAGAAGATTACTCTCGCATCTTGCGCGGCTTACGTTTTTCCTGTCAGTTTTCGTTTGATTTTGAACCCGACACATGGAACGCCCTCTGCGAAACAACGGCCTTCCTCAATTCAAAACGAGAGGATGGTGGTTTTGTGGTACCTCGAGAAACCATCGCAAAAGAGATGATCAAGGCGATTCTTTTGAATCCAACGCGGATGTTCGATTTATGGGACCAAAGCGGCGTCTTCAAAGAGTTGATCCCTGAACTCCTTCAAATGAAAGGGTGTCCTCAACCGGAGCAGTTTCATTCGGAGGGGGATGTCTGGACCCATACCCGTTTGGCCCTTTCCCAATTGACTTCTTCCAATTTTGCGCAGGAATTTCAATCCGAGATCGATGCGGAGATCGCGCTGGCCGTTCTCCTTCATGACATTGGGAAGCCCTTCACGATACAAACACCCGAGCGGGATGGCGTCGATCGTATTCGTTTTAACAATCATGATCATGTGGGGGCACGCATGTCCCGCGAGATTGTAGAACGGCTAAAACTTTCAAGCCTTCCCAAAGGAACGCGTTATGGCCTTGATGGAGAGGTGTTGTCCTGGCTCATTGAAAAACATCTTATCCTGGTCGGTGGCCATGTCAACACAATGCGGGCCTCGACCATCGAAAAATATTTTTTAGCTCCGAGCACGCCCGGCGTGAAGCTCATGCAACTGATTTTTTGTGACGGCAATGCAACGATTCCCCTTTCCAAGACCCCCGAAATGCGCCATTACTACCAACTGAAGGAACGGATGGAAAAGATCAAGGCCCTCAGCCGAGAGAGGGCGCAGGTGCCGTCCCCGCTGTTATCGGGTCAAGAGGTGATGTCGATCCTTGGGATTTCGTCGGGCCCCACCGTTGGAAAAGCCCTGGCCATGCTACGCGAAGAGCAACTTTCAGGACAGATTGCGAATCGGGAAGAGGCGATCACCTTTCTAAAAGAGCAGAAAA
>CAZSME010000261.1:0-1895 GCA_964607665.1 uncultured Nitrospirota bacterium
GATCCCGATCGGAGTCGATCCGGTTCCATTACGAACCGGGGGCGGAGAAAGAGGAGGGGGGAAAGGGCAAGGCCACATCCAAAAGGGAGTACTACACCAAGCCGTTTGAGGGGGTTATTCCGAACCTGGAACGACGATACAAAGAGACCGATTCCGCCTATATTCGCGAAGAGATTGCGGAGTATATGGTGTTGAATCCCTGCCCCATTTGTCATGGAGAGCGGCTGAAACCAGAGTCGCTGGCGATCAAAATCTCCAACCGCTCGATTGCCGAGGTGACCCGTTTTTCAATTAAAGGTGCGTATCAATTTGTTTCCGATGTTTCGCTCACCGCAAAAGAGGAGGAGATCGCCCATCGGATATTAAAAGAGATTCGGGAGCGGCTCGGATTTTTGATCAATGTGGGGGTGGAATATCTGACGCTGGATCGATCGGCTGGCACCCTCTCCGGCGGGGAAGGGCAGCGGATTCGCCTCGCGACGCAGATTGGATCTTCCTTAGTTGGCGTTTTGTACATCCTCGATGAACCGAGTGTTGGTTTGCATCAGCGTGACAATCTTCGGCTTTTAGACACACTCAAACGGATGCGTGATCTGGGCAACACGGTTCTGGTGGTGGAACATGACGAAGAAACGATTCAGAGTGCTGATTGGGTCATCGATATGGGCCCCGCCGCGGGGATTCACGGCGGCGAGGTTGTGGCGCAAGGGATTCCTAAAGAGATTATGGCCAATCCGGCGTCACCGACTGGACAATACCTTTCTAAAAAACGGGTCGTGGCGCTTCCCCCAAGAAAGAGGCATCCTAAAGGGTTTTTGAAAATCATCGGCGCGGTCGAAAACAATTTAAAAAAAATCGATGTCTCGTTTCCACTGGGCCTCTTTACCTGCGTGACCGGCGTTTCCGGTTCCGGAAAGTCGACCCTGGTCCTCGACATCTTGTACAAAAATATCGCCGCTTCGTTTTATTCGTCTCGCGAAAAGCCGGGCCGGTGCCGTTCCATTGAAGGGGTTCGTCAGATCGATAAGATTATTCATATCGATCAGTCTCCGATTGGCCGAACGCCCCGATCCAATCCCGCGACCTACACCGGGGTCTTTACGTTTATCCGCGATTGTTTTGCCCAACTGCCGCAATCGCGGATGCGGGGATACAAAGAGGGGCGATACTCCTTTAACGTAAAAGGGGGCCGGTGTGAGGCCTGTAAAGGGGAAGGGCTGATTAAAATCGAAATGCATTTTCTGCCCGATGTCTATGTCACCTGCGAGGCGTGCAAAGGACGACGGTATAATCGCGAGACGCTGGATATTTTGTATCGCGGAAAATCGATCGCCGATGTGTTGGATATGACGATTGATGACGCGCTCGATTTCTTCAAGGCGATCCCGATGATTTGCGCGAAACTGACCACGCTGCAAGAGGTGGGGCTGGGGTATATCCATCTGGGACAATCGGCCACAACCCTTTCGGGCGGAGAGGCGCAACGGATTAAGCTTTCCAAGGAATTATCAAAGCGGGCGACGGGCCGCACCCTTTATATTCTGGATGAACCGACCAGCGGGCTTCACTTTGCCGATATTCAGAAACTATTGGACGTGCTTCATTGCTTCGCGGAAGCCGGAAACACCGTTATCGTGATTGAACATAACCTGGACGTGATACGAAATGCCGATTGGGTTATTGATCTCGGCCCCGAGGGCGGCCCCGAAGGGGGAGAGGTCATTGCCGAGGGAACACCGCAGGCCGTGGCGGCTGTACCTCATTCATACACGGGCCAATTCTTGAAGAAGATTTTATAGCTTATGAAGCGATAATCATCCTATGCCATAGCCCTCAGGTCAACTTGATTTAACGGGCCATTTCATATATTTTTAGGGTGAGTGAGGGGAGGTACT
>CAZSME010000262.1:0-1894 GCA_964607665.1 uncultured Nitrospirota bacterium
TTTCGGAAAAGGGGAAGGTGATGGATATTGTTGTCGTGCAGAAGGCCGGGTTTGGATTTGACGAGGCGGCGATCGAAGCGATCAAACAATCTACTTTTGAGCCGGCGTATGTCGGAGATCGGCCGGTCGCGGTGATTGTCCGGCTTCCAATTCGGTTCCGATTTAGTGATTGATCTGAAACGTGAAACAGCCCAACGCGATCCAATTTAATCTGCCGGAATGGATTGCCGCATTCATACATCACACCGAAACGATTCAGGATGTCCGTGATCGAATGGATTTTGTGATAGAGGCGTCACGGAGAAATATCGTTAAAAGGACAGGGGGGCCTTTTGCGGCGGCGATATTTGAGATCGAATCGGGAAAGTTAATCTCACTGGGCCTGAATATGGTTGCGACGCAGGGTTCGTCCATTCTGCACGCAGAAATGGTTGCGATTGCAATCGCACAGAAAAAGCTGGCCTCATACCATTTGGGCGGGAAGGAAATGTCAAAACACGAACTGGTATCAAGTGCCGAGCCCTGTGCCATGTGTTTTGGGGCCATCCCCTGGTCGGGAATACGTCGTCTCGTAACAGCAGCTACCGATGCGGATGTTCGCTCTATCGGCTTTGATGAAGGCGCAAAAGTGGCCGATTGGCAAGCCGCCCTTTTAACAAAACAGATTGATATCCTCACGGAAGTCAACCGTGATGCGGCACGCGCGGTCCTAAACGACTATGTGCAAGGAGGAGGGGAAATCTACAACGGGTGAGAATGAAGCCCGCCCTACCCATCCGACGGTGTGGCTATTTTGTGGTGACGTTTCGCTGTGTCCTGAAGCAGGGAAACATGGAGGCGGCGAGCGGATTCGAACCGCTGCATCGCAGTTTTGCAGTATGTCTAAAGCCCATTATGATAGGTTACGACTGATGGGGATTGTGTACTACGATCCCAGCGTCTGTCAAGGGGTTTTGCCTCTTTTTGTTGTGATTGAGTGTGATGGTGTTGTACCTGTAATCGTGACCAAAACCGTGACCGAACCGTGACTAAAACCGTGAGTGAATTTTGATGTGGGGGTACCAGCAGATCGCACCCCGGCGGGGGGGTAAGGTACCATATAGACCCATTTCCCGATGTTCTCACCATTTTCAATTTCATGTTCTGCAGAGGCAAGAGAACGATATTAAGCGGTTTGCAGTAGCGGATGGGTCCAATCTTCTTTGCGGAATCGCAGGGTTTGTTTTTTTGTTTGGATGGGCACGTTCTCGGCCAAGGCGGTTAAGATTCCGGGGTGAGACATCAAATCCTCTCTTTTTTTATCGAGGTAGAAGCGTCGGAGATGTTTATCGTGGTCCAGCTTCATCCGTTTCCCGTCTTCTTCCCACCGTGTAACAGTGATACGGGTAACGCCCATCTTTTCTGCTAATTCATCTTGTGTATAGCCCAGGTTTTTCCGAAGATAGCGTGCTTGATCCCCCCGAAGCGGCATGGGCTGTAGAGCTAAAAAAGCCCCGATCAGGGAATGCAATTCGTCCAGGCGAGGGATTTCGACGGCGGAGTCTTTACAAGCGGGGCACTTGTACATCGGGATGTTCATTAGTAGGATATCTTTTAACCCCGACTCGACGTAGGGATAGCTTCCTTCAAGCGCATCCATCTCCTGTCCGCATTCACAGCACGTCATCTTCGCCCTCTATTCGTCTTTCATGACAGTGATAATACAAACTTTCTTCTCGCCAAGCAGCGAGAACACAGCCTTTAATTTCTGATCTGGGGATTCAATCCGGTAATTCAATTCTCCGGTTTTTATATGTGTCTCGGGCTCGTTTAAGACGCGTCCCGACTTTGCCAGGGCAAGAAGGTCATTGTTATCGACTCCACGCTTGCCCATTTGTTTTCGTGCGTGCGCCGT
>CAZSME010000263.1:0-1876 GCA_964607665.1 uncultured Nitrospirota bacterium
CGTCATGATTTCTGGACAGGCGGTAACATTTATGGAGGGAGAAATCACCTGCTAAAATGAATGCTCTTATTTCGTCAACAGATGGGCCACAATCCCCGCGCGACTGCTGACGCCCAGCCGCCGCATCAAAAGTTTTAAATAGACCTTGATCGTGTTTAAGCTCAGTTTCAGCGTCGCCGCGATCTCTTTGTTGCTCTGATCGGCTAAAAGCAGTTTTACCATATCGGTCTCTCGTCGGTTGAGCTTCCACTGCCGCGCGATCTGACCCAGATTGACCCGTTCCGACTGAAAGCGTTCAATAACAAAAAGCAGAGCCGAGCCGATGTCTTCGTTCCGTTTCGCGGATGAAGCAACAGGATCGGACAACACAATCTTACGAACAATGTACTGCCGTTGGCCGCTCTGAAGCAGGTCAACAACGGTCTCGCCACTTCCCCGAATCGGTATCATCGTACGGACCGTTTCGGTTCGCCCGTTCCCCTTGGGCACCTTCCCCCATCGCGTGCAAAGCCGGATAATGTCGGAAAAAGAGATCGGCTTCTTTTTTAGCCCGGTTTGAAGTCGATCCAGGATCGACACCGTTTCTTTATTGTAGTAGACCTCGCCTTTTGTGGAGGAAGATGCGGTGTAAAAAATAAATCCTGTTGTTTCGTGAGGTGGAGATGCGGGGGGCAGTTTATTCGAGCGGTCGATCATATTCCATGACAAGCAACGATTTTTTCTTGCTGTTACAGGCCTTACAAGCCGGCACCACGTTTCCCCGAACGGAACGCCCCCCGCGACTCAACGGCACAATATGATCCATGGTCAGGTCCGAAGGGCGAAACGATTGATGACAGTAGTAGCAGATCCCTCCCCCCTCTGCGCGCCGTCGTTTCCACCAGGGACTCGCGCGAAGCAATCGCCCCTTCTCTTTTTCGCGGCGAATAGCCGCGTCATCGATATCTAACGGAGGATTCACCATTTTGGCCGGAGCGCCTTCCGCGCCAAAACCGCTTCAAACAAAAAGTGGTACACCTCCGCGTGGCGTTTCGCCTCCCAGATATCTTTTCCCCAGATATAGGCCCCGTGATCGCGGACGAGGATACAATACGCGGGAGAGAAATCGGACTGGGCCAACACCCCGTCGATTTGATCCAGCAGATCGCGTTCATGCATCACGTTATTGATAATCGGCACGAAATGGCGGCTTTGATTACTTTCGCGGGCGATCCCTTTCAGCATTTCGAGTCCCTCGATTAAAAAACGATCTTTTTCTTCGGCCGCGTCGGCTGCCAACACCGTTGAGAGGGCATGACTGTGCATCACGGAACCGGCGCCCCGTTTGTTGATCAGCCGGCAAAAGATCGAGGCGCATTCTGAAAGGCGCAACGACCGATCGGAGGCCGGGCGAACGACCTGTCCGGTCTGACAATCCACAACAAAAAGGTTTTTGGCCAAAACCCGTTCTTTATGAACACCGGTTGGCGCGACGAGCAGCCGCGTTTTAGAAAAGGTGGCGCAGATCCCTCCGCCGGTTCCGGTGACCCAGCCCTTCTCGTAAAATAAGGCCAGGAACTCGCATAAAAGCGCCCGCGTTGTTGTTTCCTTTGAGACCATGCCCGATCCTCACGCCATTGCCTTTTGGAGAATAGCATTTTGGAAAGATGCAATCAATTGGCGCAATATCGTAGGGGCACGGCATACCGTACTCCTCCAGGTTCTCCTCATTCAAGAGGAGGGGGGGCAAGATGGGAGTAGCTTATAAAAATATATCCTTCCTATCGTCAGTCTTGTTAATATCATCTACATGGTCGCACCCTATCAATGTCATTTTGTTACGACCGGCAGCGGCCCCGCGCTTCTGCTTCTACATGGCCTGTTCGATTCCCTCCAT
>CAZSME010000264.1:0-1871 GCA_964607665.1 uncultured Nitrospirota bacterium
CTGTTTCGTTTTCTATATTCTATAATTCAACCCGATGCGTTTGGAGTGATGTAATGCAGGGTATTCCACAAATTGGTCAGGGGCAACAACCAACCGTTCTTCCGGTAACAACTCCCGTGTTTGTCCCATTAGCCGTCGGCGAAGTGGTTCGGGGCGAGGTCCTTAATATTTTACCTGACGCGGTTTCGATGCGGGTGAAAAAAGAGATTATGGTGGCGAACGCCGATATCCCGCTTGAAAAGGGAACGACCTATCTTTTTCGTGTTGAGTCGGTCAGCGCGAAAGAGGTTCGACTCAAGGTTTTGCAGATCCTCGCGGGAGAGACGGAAGGGGCAAACAATCTCGTCCTCAACGCGCTGAATAGCATGAAAGGGGCTTATCTGTCACACGACCAGATCCTCGCCCTAAAGACAATCATTGATAAAATGCCGGACGTCCTTCGAAAAAAACTGCCCGAGTTGGCCGCGCTGAAAAAACTTTTCCAAGATATCGGCGCGCTCACCGAAGGTTCCTTTCAAGAGTCCATTGACGCCACCGGAAACTTCTTTGAGACCAAGCTCCGCAACCTCGCCTCCCTGCTCATCGATCAGGAAAATCTTGTTGCCGAGGAAGGCGGGGAAGCGGGGAAGGTTGCCTTTATTGAAAAACAGCTTGCTCGCCTGCTGCAAGAGGACTTAAAAGGGAACCTCCTGAAGCTCAAGCAACTCTTAAGCGATCCGGAAACGCTCAACCTTCTGAAAGAAAGTACGGTTCGCGTTGGTGATCTTGCGGCCGCCGTCGATAAGCTGCTTGCGCATATTGAGCAGCAACAACTGCAATCCAAACTCAATACCGCATTTCAAACCTTTCTCCCCTTCGCGTGGAAAGAGCTCAAAGATGGAAAGTTAATGTTCCAAGAGTCGTATCACGCGCGCGAGAATCGAAAGGAATATCTCTGTACGATTCAGCTCGACCTGGAAAAGGCGGGGCGATTGGTGACCCACGTTCGTATGTTCAACGATATCCTTCATCTCCGGTTTGTTTCAGATCATGCCCATTTTAAGGAGATTATCGAAGATGGCCGGCCGTTTCTGGAACAACAGTTACGCGAGATCGGAATAACGTGCAGCAGTTTTACGATCACGCAAGAAAAAACAATCGATTTCGAAAGTTGGGCCCCAACCTCCAATCTCGATATAAAAGTGTAGCGCCTATGGACGATGTTCTAAAACGAAAAGCGGCTGCGTTGAAGTATCAGTCCGGAACCGATCCGGCGCCGAAGCTGGTGGCCAAAGGACAAGGACATGTCGCGGATCGTATCCTGGCGCTGGCCAAAGAACATGGGATTCCGATTCATGAGGATCGGAATATGGTGGAGATCCTTTCCACGCTCGATCTCTACGAACAGATTCCACCGAAAATGTATAAAGCGGTCGCGGAAATTCTCGCGTTCGTGTATAAAATGACCGGGAAATTATAGCGGGAAGACCTTATGACACAACGATCACGAACGGTCACATTTCCAAACGGGGTTCGGCTGATGAAGTGGGGCCGTACCGAGGCGCCAACGGCCGAGTCGGTCGCCGAGGAGATGAAGCGATTTGGCTATACGGTGTATGACCTGCAAACCGTCTCGCCCTGGTTTGAACGCAGCCGACATGCCCATGATGAGCCGGAGATTCGCGCGGCCGTTTCAGGCACGATTACCTTTCACTTTGATGACATACCGGTTACGGTTGAAGGGGGCGATATTCTGCTGATCCCCGGCGGGCTGGCCCACGAAGTGATCAGCCACAATGGACACCCCTTTTCTGCCTACAAAGGCTCGCAAAGCGGCGAACGCAAGGTCACCGAACATGGCGATGGCCGCGGCAGCATCGAAGATTTAGCCC
>CAZSME010000265.1:0-1822 GCA_964607665.1 uncultured Nitrospirota bacterium
GAGGGGCAGGGGGGGGGGAATGCTGGCGCTGCGGAACGGCGGTGATTCAGAAGGTCCTCAACCAGTGGTTCCTTCGGATCACCGACTACGCGGAAGAACTTCTGGCCGGGTTAAACGCGCTTTCCGGTTGGCCCGAACGGGTCCGGCTGATGCAAAAAAACTGGATTGGGAAAAGCCGTGGCGTCGAGGTGCGCTTTCCGCTGGTTGACCGTTCGGAGCCGGTCACAATTTTCACAACACGCCCCGATACCCTCTTTGGTGTGACCTTTCTTTGTATCGCCCCCGAACATCCAATGGTTTCTTCTCTGATCGAGGGTCGGGCTGAAAAATCATCGGTCATTGCATTTCTTAAAAAGGTTCAAGGGCAGGACAAGACCGTTCGAACGGCGTTGACCCTGGAGAAAGAAGGGGTGTTTACCGGCGCCTACGCGTTGCATCCGCTGACATCGGAAAAGATACCGATTTTTGTCGCCAATTTCGTTTTAATGGAATATGGGACGGGGATGATCATGGCGGTGCCGGCGCACGATCAACGCGATTTTGAATTCGCGCAGAAATATCATCTGCCGATTCGTCTGGTGATCCAGAATCCCGATCAGACGCTTCCATCACCGCTTTCTGCGGCGTATGTGGATGAGGCCGGGGTGCTGGTCGATTCGGGCCGGTTTACCGGTCTTGCCCCGATTGCCGCTCAGGAGGCGATCTGCCGCTTTGTAGAGGCCGAAGGTCTTGGGCGGGAAAAGATTTATTATCGGCTTCGAGATTGGGGGGTTTCCCGGCAACGTTACTGGGGCACACCGATTCCGATTTTGCATTGTCCAACCTGTGGAACGGTACCGGTTCCCGAGGCCGATCTCCCAGTTGTCCTTCCAAAAGATATCCCGTTTACCGGAAAAGGGGCGTCGCCGTTGTCACAGTCGTCCTCTTTCTTAAACGCGACCTGTCCTCGTTGTCACGGCGTTGCGCGACGTGAGACCGATACGATGGACACCTTCTTTGACTCTTCCTGGTATTTTCTGCGTTACGCCTCTCCGCGTGAGGGCACCGCGCCGTTTTCTCCCGCGTCGGTTGCCACCTGGTTGCCGGTGGATCAATATATTGGCGGGATTGAACATGCCATTTTGCATCTTCTTTACGCGCGATTTTTTACAAAGGTGATCTGCGACATGGGGCTGACCAAGATCCGAGAGCCGTTTCTGAATTTGCTGACACAGGGGATGGTGATTAAAGACAATGCCAAGATGTCGAAATCGAAGGGGAACGTGGTGGACCCCGATCATCTGATTGATCAATACGGCGCCGACACGGCCCGACTTTTCTCGTTGTTTGCCGCGCCGCCGGGAAAAGATTTGGTCTGGAGCGATGACGCGGTACAAGGGGCGTTTCGGTTTCTGACACGGGTTTTTAGATTGGTTCAGGATAACGCGGAGTCGAAACGTACGAATAATGAAACCGCTCCCGATTTTTCCAATGCCTCATTGGCGGCCCGCGGTGTGCATCGAATGACACAACGGACGATTAAACGGGTGACCGAGGATATCGAGCAGTTTTGTTTTAACACGGCGATTGCCGCGTTGATGGAGTTTTATAATTTCCTGTCTCAAGAGAAACCCAATGAACAAAACGATCCGTTATATCCGGTGGTCTGGCGGGGGGCAATCGACAGTTTTGTGTTGTTGTTGTCTCCCTTTGCGCCGCATCTTTGCGAGTCGCTTTGGGAGGTGTTGGGCCATCCCCCTTCAATCAGCCGCGTGGCGTGGCCTTCTTATGATCCTGCATGGATCGAAGAAGAAACCGTAGAGGTGGTGGTGCAGCTGAATGG
>CAZSME010000266.1:0-1799 GCA_964607665.1 uncultured Nitrospirota bacterium
ACAGTTCCATTAAAAACTGCCGGGTAAAGATGGTGTTTAGAATATGAGAATGAATTCGGTTTAGTAAGGCCTCTGTTTCAAAGGGTGTTATGCCAAAATCGGTCACACCGGAGGCGCTCAGGGCAACAATACAAAAACAGTGATGCAGTTTGTCTTTTAATACCGATTGTTGCTCGGGGGAAGCCAACAACAGATCCGATGCCGAGTAATTTGGGAATGCCTCTTGCCATGGCCCGGCAAAGTTGATCATCATCTCTCCCCGGCGATTGATTGGAATTTCGATGGTGGTGCGATCGGTGGCCCCGGGTAATTGTACGTTATGGAGCCGAATGGCCCGGCCGAAATCGATTTCAATCTGAGAGGGATCGATATTAAGCGCCCCAATGATGGCGGCAAAAGCAATTGACGGCATCAGGCGGCCTTGATGAGAGATCACAAGGGGAGTGCGACGGAAGATGCCATCCGAATCGGGAGTGCCGGTAATATGGCCAACCCCCTTTGCCACGTTCAGCAACGCGGAGAGGGGATCTAATATGTTGCAGGTATAAAACGGTTCCGGGTTGCCCTTGACCTCGCCTGTCTGAAGACGGATCCCCTCGAGGGGATCTCCGTTCGCAGGGGTTTCCGTATTGTTGGGACAGCCAGTAAGCCCCAGGCCGGAAAACGGCAGAAGCTCAAAACCAACCGGCAGATACGATCGACCCGTTTCCCCTACAGCGGCAATTAAGGCCTGATCCTCTTTGGGTTCCTGCTCCCCGCGGAAGAGGATATCAAAGAGTTGGGCACTTGCCCCCGCCTTATCAAGCCGTCGAACCATGTCCCCGTGCAGGGACCGCTTCCATGGCCATGGGCCCAGTGCGGCCAGACTTTCATCATCGATATCGATATGGGCAATGGCGGGATGAACCGGGATCGGGCCGCGTAAACGGAAACGAAGATCAATCGTTTTCTGCTCCCACTCCCAGAGCGTCTGGTGAAAGGGCACAGCACCGAATCCAAAGACGAAAAGTGCGGCAAGTCCAACGATAAGGATCAAGCGTGTTCGAGGATTAACCGGTTTCATCTGGAATGCGTACAACAATAGGCAACTGTTTTTGGATTGTAACATAAAGATTGACTTATGCCGAGACAGGCCCTATCTTTTCCGGTACGTCTCATATCAAAGGATATGTTGTGATCTTAAACCCAAAAAAAATTTTTGGAATTTTTGGATACCCGATTGGGCATACCCGTTCCCCCGCGATGCACAACGCGGCATTTGAGGCGCTGCAGCTCCCCTACCAATATCTCCCGTTTGAAGTTTCTCCCGCGCGCCTCAAAGAAGCGGTGGCCGCGATTATCGCATTGGGGATCGGTGGTGTGAATATCACACGACCCCATAAAGAGGCGGTCATTCCTTTTTTGCACCGATTGACCAAGGAGGCGGAAGCCACGGGCGCGGTGAATACGATTGAGGTCGCCGGCGATCAACTGGTCGGCCATAATACCGATGGGCCGGGGTTCCTCCGGTCGCTGTCGGAGGCCCACGTTAACCCATCGGGGATGCGGGTGATCCTGCTGGGGGCAGGCGGTGCCGCGCGCGGAGTTGCAGTGGCCCTCCTCTCCGCCAACATCTCCGAAATGGTGATTCTGGCCCGATCGGAAAACCAGCAACTTGTTGGGCATCTGACGACTCTCGCCCCAACGATAAAAATAACATCATACCCGTTGCGTAAAAACGATTTTGGCGATGAACCGACCTTGTTGATTAATACGACCCCGTTGGGGATGGAAACCAACGATCCCCTCCCCTATCCCGC
>CAZSME010000267.1:0-1777 GCA_964607665.1 uncultured Nitrospirota bacterium
TTTCTATGTGCGGTATTATTGGATATGTCGGTCATCAGCATGTTATTTCGGTGGTTCTGGACAGCCTAAGACGGCTGGAATATCGTGGGTACGATTCCGCCGGTATTGCCTATCTGTCAAATAAAAAACTGGAAATCACCCGATCGGTTGGGAAGCTGTCTTCTCTGGAAGCGCGGCTCTCGGACAAACAGTCCACCGGCCATCTTGGGATTGGACATACCCGTTGGGCTACCCACGGACGACCCTCCGAAACCAATGCCCATCCGCATCAATCCGGCTCGCTGGTGCTGGTTCACAATGGGATTATCGAAAACTATCTTGCGTTGAAAAAACAGCTTCAAGCAAAAGGGCGCACCTTTTCGTCCGAAACCGATACCGAGGTGCTGGTTCAGCTGATTGATGATCAGTATCAAAACGTCTCTGACTTGGAGCAGGCTGTTTTTGAGGCGATGCAACAAGTTCGCGGCGCCTATGCGGTCTGTTTGATCTCGGAGACGATGCCGGATCAGATCATCGCCGTTCGATCGGGCTGCCCCCTTGTGATCGGTATCGGTGAAAAGGAATATTTTGTGGCGTCTGACATACCGGCCTTTCTGCCTTACACACGAAACGTGATCTATCTTGATGATGGTGAAATGGCCCTTTTAACCGATGGTGGCGTGAAGATAAAAAACCTAAAAAATGTTCCGGTGACCAAGCCGACCCAAACCGTTTCCTGGGATCCGGTCATGGCCGAAAAGGGGGGGTATCGTCATTTCATGCTGAAAGAGATTCATGATCAGCCTCAGGCCATTATTGATACGATTCGTGGCCGCGTGGGGCAGGAGCAGTCCGAGGTTTATTTGGATGAGGTGGATCCAGTCCTCTCCGAAGTAAAGCGGGTGGTTTTCATTGCCTGTGGTACCTCCTGGCATGCCGCGTTGATTGGAAAGTTCTTTATGGAGGGGATGGCCAAGCTGCCCGTTGAGGTGGACATCGCATCGGAATTTCGGTATCGCAATCCGTATCTAACAAAGGGGGATTTGGTCATTGCGATATCACAGTCAGGTGAAACCGCCGATACATTAGCGGGTGTTCGAGAGGCCAAAGCGCACGGCGCGTCGACATTGGCGATCTGCAATGTCGTAGGAAGCAGTCTTTCGCGCGAGACCGACGCCGTTCTCTACACCCATGCCGGTCCGGAGATTTCGGTCGCCTCCACAAAGGCCTTTACGACACAGATCACCGCGTTACTGCTTTTGGCCATCTATTTTGGACAAAAACGTGAAACCCTTCCCGAAGCAGAACGACGAGCGCTTATTGAGGACCTGATCCATCTTCCCAAACAGATGGAGACGCTACTACAGGAAGAAGGAAAAATCGAGGCGATGGCAAAGCATGTCTTTCGGCATACCAGCTTCCTTTATTTGGGCCGGGGGATTCAATATCCCGTTGCATTAGAAGGGGCATTGAAGTTAAAAGAGATCTCCTACATTCATGCGGAGGGGTATCCTGCCGGTGAGATGAAGCATGGACCGATTGCGTTGGTTGATGAAAATATGCCGGTGGTCTTTCTGGCGCCAAAAGACCGGCTCTACGAAAAGGCGCTGAGCAATATGATGGAGGTCCGGGCGCGGGATGGAAAGATTCTGCTTTTTACCGATGAAGAGGAGTGGCCCGCTTCGATCGAGGCGGCCTTTGTGCTGCCGAAAGTCTCTCCCTATCTTAGCCCCATCATGACAACGGTGCCGTTGCAATTGCTGGCCTACCATATTGCCGTCTTGCGGGGCAGCGATGT
>CAZSME010000268.1:0-1752 GCA_964607665.1 uncultured Nitrospirota bacterium
GTGGAGTAGTCGGCCATCACGATTTGCGAAAGCGCCTCGGGAATCCCCTTTTTAATCGATTCGGGCGTAATCCCCTCTTTTTGGTTGTACGTCTTTTGAATTGCCCTTCTTCGACCGGTCTCATCGATCATCATCTGCATCGACCCGGTTACCGTTTCCGCGTACAACAGGACTTGCCCCGACAGGTGGCGCGCGGCCCGTCCCGCCGTCTGAATTAACGACCGATGCGAACGGAGAAACCCTTCCTTATCCGCGTCTAAAACCGCCACCAGAGAGACCTCCGGCAGGTCCAGCCCCTCCCGAAGCAGGTTAATACCCACCAAGACGTCAAACGTGCCCAATCGCAAATCGCGAAGAATCTCGGTCCGTTCAATGGTTTCGATATCAGAATGAAGATAACGAACCTGCACCCCCTGTTCGTGGTAGTAATCGGTTAAATCTTCGGCCATCCGTTTTGTCAGCGTGGTCACCAGCACCCGTTCCGACCGCTCCACCCGCTTTTTGATCTCGCCCAACAGGTCCTCTACCTGTCCCTGTGCGGGGCGGACAAAGACCTCCGGGTCCATCAGTCCAGTCGGTCGAATGACCTGTTCCACCACAGTACCGGCGCTTTTTTCCAGTTCATACGGCCCGGGGGTTGCGGAGACGTAAATCGCTTGCGACACCGCCTGTTCAAATTCGTTGAATTTCAGAGGACGATTATCAAACGCGGAAGGAAGCCGAAAACCGTATTCGACGAGGCTTTGTTTTCGAGAGCCATCTCCGGCTTGCATCCCGCCGATCTGGGGCACGGTGGCATGACTTTCATCAATGATAAACAGCGCCTCTTTCGGAAAGAAATCCAGAAGGGTCGGTGGCGGCTGGCCGGGGGCGCGGCCGGTCAAGTGCCGGGAATAGTTTTCAATCCCCTTGCAATAACCGATCTCCCGAATCATCTCAAGGTCAAAAAAGGTCCGTTGTTCAATCCGCTGCGCCTCCACCAGCATGTTGCGATCTTTAAAAAACCGAATCCGCGTATGCAGCTCCGCCTCAATACTGTTTAACGCATCTTCGAGCCGTTCCGGGGGAATCACATAATGACTGCCGGGATAAATCGCGATGCGGGGAAGTCTCTGCAAAATCGTCCCGGTGAGCGGATCAAGCTCGTAAAGGCTCTCTACGGTGTCGCCAAAAAACTCGACCCGAATTGCACGGTCTTCAGCCGATACCGGAAAGATCTCCACGCGATCCCCACGAACACGGAACGTTCCGCGGTGAAAATCAAAATCGTTGCGTTCGTATTGAATCTCAACCAGCTTCTTTAACACC
Source organism: uncultured Nitrospirota bacterium (assembly GCA_964607665.1). Classification (GTDB taxonomy): domain Bacteria; phylum Nitrospirota; class Nitrospiria; order SBBL01; family SBBA01; genus CAZSME01. Next base: position 1,309 of record CAZSME010000268.1, read on the forward strand.
GCGTCCCGGCTCGCCTCTTTATTTTCTTCCAGAAAAAGCAGCATCCCATGATACGCCTCGGGCGAGCCCAATCCATAGATACAGGAGACCGACGCAACAATCAGGACATCGCGTCGCGTGAGTAACGCGGAGGTGGCCGAGTGCCGCATTCGATCAATCGCGTCGTTAATCTGGGAATCCTTTTCAATGTAGGTGTCGGTGTGCGGAATATACGCCTCCGGCTGATAATAGTCGTAGTAGCTGACAAAATACTCGACCGCGTTTTCCGGGAAAAACCCTTTAAACTCGTGATAGAGCTGGGCCGCGAGGGTTTTATTGTGGGCGATAACCAGTGTCGGCTTTTGAACCCGCGCGACCACGTTTGCCAGCGTAAACGTCTTGCCCGAACCGGTGACACCCAGCAAGACCTGATGACGAAGGCCGCGCAATACCCCATCGGAGAGC
>CAZSME010000269.1:0-1748 GCA_964607665.1 uncultured Nitrospirota bacterium
TGGCATAATAGATATTGGAGTTCACCTCGCTTGCGTCAATTAAGAGAAGGTTATCGGATGTTGGATTCATGGGGATGGATTATCTCTTGCCTTCCTGTTCCCGTTGCATCTCTGTTACCAGCCGAGACAATAGCCCCTCGTAGCGATTCAGAAACCCAGGCAGAGACAAATAAACCGCCTCTGCGATAAGCTCATTGTAAGTATGGCTTGTCTTATTTCGTTTCTCAATCATTTCAATCCAGATCGGCTCGTTTTCGATGAAACCCTTGCGAAACGCAATTCGGTAACACTCTCCGGGAAACCGAATATTCAGACCCGGATCCCGTTCCTCCAAAAAACACTTTAACATCTTCCAACCCGATTCAAATGTAAATTCAAATCGTTGAATCGCGGAGTCCCGAACAAACTCGTCCTTTGGCTGATGAAGCGCGGCCTTCAATCTCCCAATCGCCCGTTCAAACTGTTTTATGAGCGCCTCTAATTTCTCACTCATCCCAAAAGAACCTTGATTTGTTGTTTCGCAACCTGTCTGAACTCCTCCGAAACCTGATGGAAGTCTACGACGTCAATCTTGTGCAGATCCGGCAAACCATCCAACTCTTCCTCCATTTCCAAAATTAAACCGACAGGAAGCGCCTCGTCTGCCTCGATTCCGATATCATAATCCGATCGCTCTGTTGCCCGTCCCACGGCCCGTGATCCAAAGAGAAAGATTCGGTATGTGATCTTTGCGGGCATTCTTCGCCGGATAATTTCGACCGCCGAACGGATAATCTCACTTGACGTCATCATCTATTCCATTATTAGGGCAGGTGCGTTTCGCTCTGCGCCTCTAAAAATCGTTCGGCATCGATGGCGGCCATACAGCCGGTGCCGGCCGCCGTTATTGCTTGACGATAGGTGGGATCGGCTACGTCCCCCGCGGCAAAGACTCCGGGAATGTTCGTCTGGGTTGACCCCGGCTTTGTGATGATATAGCCACGATCATTGAGCATGATCTTCCCGCGAAACAGCGCGGTATTCGGCGCATGGCCAATCGCAATGAAAAGGCCGTCCGCAGGCACAGGATACGTCTCATTTGTTTTTAGATTTTTCAAGAGCAGTTTTCCGATTTTTTCAGGCTCCCCCTCTAAAATATCCACCACAACGGTATTCCATAAAAACGTTATTTTTTCATTCTTAAATGCCCGATCTTGCATGATTTTTGATGCGCGCAGCGTATCGCGCCGATGAATCAGTGTCACGGTATTCGCAAAGCGAGTGAGGAATGTTGCCTCCTCGATTGCGGTATCGCCACCTCCGACGACAAAGATATTCTTCCCCTTAAAGAAAAAGCCATCGCAGGTTGCGCAGGCCGAGACGCCGTGCCCCATCAACCGGCCTTCCGATTCCAATCCCAGAAGCATTGCCCGTGCCCCAGATGCGATAATAAGCGATTTTGCGGAAACGGTCTTTTCGCCATCCACCGTGACGGCAAACGGGCGATGCAAAAGATCGACTTCGGTAACATCCCCTGACAGAAAGGTTGTCCCAAACCGCTCCGCCTGCTTTCTCATCTCCATAATGAGCGGCGGCCCTAAAATGCCATTGGGAAACCCGGGATAGTTTTCAACATCGGTCGTGATCATGAGCTGCCCGCCCGCCTGTGCCCCTTCCACCAATAGCGGTTTCAGATTGGCGCGAGCAGCATAGATCGCTGCAGTTAGGCCCGCTGGACCCGAGCCTAAAATGATGACGTTTTCTTCCAA
>CAZSME010000270.1:0-1711 GCA_964607665.1 uncultured Nitrospirota bacterium
AACAGATGGTAGTAGGTGGAGTCAATTGAATAGGCATATTCCGGAATGACAAAAAAAGTTTCGCGATTAAATGGTCAAAGTCCTAACGTGGAGAATAACCCGATTATAAAATTTACGAACGCGACGTTGGGGTATGCCCAGCACGTCGCCCTTTCCGACATCACACTTGAAATCGCGGAGGGGGAGTTTGTTGGAATTATTGGCCCGAACGGATCGGGGAAAACCACGTTCCTGAAGGGGGTGTTGGGCCTACTGCCCCCCCTTTCGGGCGAATTGCAAATCTTCGACTGCGCCCATCAGCAGATGCGATGCGCTCATCGCGCGAAAATCGGCTACCTGCCGCAGAAGCAGTTTGTCGATCCGCACTATCCGATTACCGCGGGGGAGGTTGCGCTGATGGGCCGCTATGGCGCCCTCGGCCTTTTCAAACGTCCTTCCCGCGCCGATCGAGAACGTGTCGCCGAAGCCCTTGCGGCGGTGAACATGGAGGCCCACGCCGATGCCCCGTTCGGCGCGTTATCCGGCGGCCAGCAACAGCGCGTTCTGATCGCGCGCGCCCTTTCCCAATCGCCCCAGATTCTGCTACTGGATGAGCCGACCACCTGCATCGATATCCCAACGCAGCGTCAACTGATTGAACTGGTTTGTCATCTCCACAAAACCTATCGGTTGACCATTCTCTTTGTAACCCATGATATTAATGCGATCAGCCCGTTTGTGGATACGCTGGTGCTCCTCAAGGGCCGTCTTTTTGGAAAAGGGGCGCCGGAGACGTTGCTGACACCGGAACGGTTATCGCAAATCTATGGCCCGGACGTTGTCGTGACGCAACGGGATAACAAACCATATGTGGTGATGAGCGATACGCATCATGATCACATGCACAAAGAGGAGTAACGCCATCTGGGAGCTCTTTTCATACGGATTTATGCAACGGGCCTTTATCGCGTCGGCCCTGATCGGCGTGGTCTGTTCGGTGATGGGGGTCTTTGTGGTTTTGAAAGGACTGTCGTTTATCGGCGCGGGCACCGCGCACGCGGCGTTCGCGGGGGTTACGTTCGGTTTCCTTATCGGTGTCTCTCCGTTTGGAATGGCGATCCTGTTCGGACTCGGAACGGTCTGGATGACCAGCTCTCTACAACAGGATGGAAAGATGAAAGCGGACGTCTCGATCGGTATTTTTTATACGCTTACGATGGCGCTGGCGATTCTTTTTCTGGGACTGATGAAGACCACCAATCCGGAGGTCTTGGGATATCTCTTTGGCAGTATCCTTTCGGTCACCCCGTCGGATCTTAAGATGATTTTGATCCTTTCCGCTGGGATTTTGCTCTGTCTTGCCCTCTTTTTTAAGGAGTTTCATTTTATCTCATTTGATCAGGAGATGGCCGAGGCCAGCGGCATTCCGGCCCCGATGCTTTTTTTTCTGCTCCTCAACTTGATTGCGTTATCCGTTGTCGTTTCGCTGAGGGCGGTTGGGGCGCTTCTGGTTTTTGCGCTGTTGGTGATTCCCGGCGCCGCCGCGCAACAATGGGCGACCCATATTCGATCGATGATGATCGGATCGGCCGCGATCGGCGTTTTTGCGTCGTGGGCCGGCGTCATCCTCTCCTATGCGTTTGATCTTCCATCCGGCGCTACGATTGTGCTGATATTGGCCGCGATTTTCTTTTTGTCCGTCCTGCTCTCCCCAAAGCGGCGGCAGAAGAAA
>CAZSME010000271.1:0-1708 GCA_964607665.1 uncultured Nitrospirota bacterium
CCTCCCCTTCTTCCATATGAATAATCTGTTCTTGGCCCATTGCCATCAAGGGAATCAGAACAAATCGTTTGCACCGACGGCATTTCAATTCGATTCCGTTTTCCTTCTGCTTCGCGATTAAGAGCCCACAGGTGCAGCGCAAAGGATTGCCCATTTCATCTTCTCTGATAGCGATCACAGAACGTTACGGTATCGGGTGCCGTTCCCATTCTAACGGTATTGAGAACCAAAATCGATATCAATATACGGGGATCAGCGCATCGGTGTCAAGCAATAAGTTTGCGAAAAGATTTTTGCCCCGTAGGGCAGTAACCAATTTTCCTCCCAATGTGTCATTCCCGAATGCCTCTATCGGGAATCCAGAATCTAAAAACCACTGGATTCCGGCTTAAAAATTGCCGGAATGACAGATTGTTTTTCAAGAGGAGTCCCTGCCCCCCAGTAGATATTTGTTGACAGGGAATGGAATCCACGCGTAGTATTCAATATTGATAATCATTATTGATTTCAGCGTTGAAGGGGGTGCAGAACATGAAACAAGAGGAAGCGGTTTTACAGCAACATATTATCTCGCATCACCTGAAGGAGACAAAGGAGCGATCGGTGGTGTTGCGTGCTTTCCTCTCGGCAGAGCGCCATGTTACGGCCGAGGAGCTGCATGACGCACTTAAAAAGCGGGGGGATATCATCGGTCTTGCTACGGTTTATCGCACGCTGAACCTCTTTTGTGAGTGCGGCCTTGCGGAGCAACGCCAGTTTGGAGATGGCCATACACGGTATGAACTGACCTATAACGTCAAACACCATGACCACCTGATCTGTACCCAATGCCATCGCATTATCGAGTTTGAAAATCTGGACATTGAACGATTACAAGACGAGGTCGCCCGTCGGAATCGTTTTACCGTTTACAATCACAAGCTGGAAATCTATGGCCTTTGTGAGGACTGCGCCAAGGCGGGTTCGAAAAAAGGGAGCGCGTCCAAAGGGAAGGCGAAACCGATTCAATCGGGTAAGAGGTAAAATGCAATCTCTTTTAAACGAAATTTCCACGAACGGCCACAACAGGATCGGTCTTGAGCTGTATACGACCTCTCCTGTTTTGTGTGAATGCCTGCAGATTACCGAGGCCCAGGTGCGGGGGGCAGCGGTTGACCACAACCCCCATACGTTAAAAGAGCTGATCCGATGCTCCGGGGCGGGTAAAGGGTGTACCGCCTGTCATCCGGCCCTCCGGGAGATTCTGGCAGAACGGGGAGCGGCTTTCACTCAACCCAACTGCTCGGTCAGATAGTTTTCCAGTCCAATATCCTTAATCAGGGTGAGCTGGGTCTCCAACCAATCCACGGCCTCTTCGGAACCTTCCAATAGCTTTTCAAAAAGCTCTCGCGAGCCGGAGTCTTTTGCCTGTAGACAAACGGCAATAGCATCGTTGTAGGCCTTTACGGCTTCCATCTCCGTGGCCAGGTCGTTCTCCAACTGCTCCCGGGCATCCACACCGACCCGAATCATGCCGTACTTGGTAATGTTTGGCGCCCCTTCCAGAAACAGGATGCGTGTGATCAGCGCCTCTGCATGTTTCATCTCACCAATTGATTCATCGAAATGATGCTTCGCCAGTTTCTTATAGCCCCAGTTCTCGCACATCTTGGCCTGGAGGAAATACTGGTTGATAGCTGTCAGTTCGATCGACAGCGCGCTGTTTAAT
>CAZSME010000272.1:0-1707 GCA_964607665.1 uncultured Nitrospirota bacterium
GGAGAATATAAATCGATGATCGATTTGGCAGAGGCTCAAAAACGGCTGGGCTGCCTGTTCAAAAAGCCGGAGCTGCTTGTTCAGGCGTTGACCCACAAGTCGTACTTTCATGAACACCCGGATCGAGGGCAGGGGGATAACGAACGGCTGGAATTTTTGGGCGATGCGGTGCTGGACCTGGTGATTCGTGGGGCCCTGTTGTCGCAAAATCCGGATCGAACGGAAGGGGACTTATCCAAGATGAGGGCCCGGGTGGTCAGTGAGCCGGCGTTGGCAGAAGTGGCTCGAACGATTGGCCTGGGCCCATTTCTTTTCTTGGGCACCGGAGAAGAAAAAGGGGGCGGACGGGAACGGCCCTCTCTGCTTTCCGACGCGCTGGAGGCGGTGATCGCGGCGATCTATCTTGATCGAGGGATGCGTGCGGCGAAGTCGTTTATCTTAAAGGCGTTTGCCAACCCCCTCCGCGATCTTTCCTCCAACCCGTTTTGGGATTATAAAACAGCGCTTCAGGAGCATTGTCAGGGGGTATTGGGAATCCTCCCAACGTACCATCTCCTCAGTGAGTTGGGCCCCGGCCACCAAAAACGGTTTACAATCGAAGTTCAAATTCAGGGGGTCTCGTACGGGGTCGGCACTGGGAAAAATAAGAAGGAGGCCCAACAGCAGGCTGCAGAAATTGCCCTAAAGAAACGGATATCCGAATGCCAAGGCAAGGAAGGAACAGGAGGGGTTAAACCCTTGTGAGCCAGTCGGCCTCTTCTTTTTGTTCGCCCCGCACGACTCGAAAAAAGGCTTGTTGAAGCGATTGGGTAATCGGTCCCGGCTTTCCGGCACCGATGGCCCGGCCGTCGACCTCACGGATCGGGGTCATTTCCGCGGCCGTTCCGGTGAAAAAGGCCTCATCCGCAAGATAAAGATCATCCCGTGTCAACCGATCTTCCCGGACAGAAAGATGTTGTTTCTCGGCTAATCGTATAATCGTATCCCGTGTAATCCCTTCTAAAATAGAGGTCAACGGCGTCGTTTTCAGCACCCCTCTTTTTACAATAAAGATATTCTCGCCGGGGCCTTCCGAGACAAAGCCGTCGGTATCGAGCAACACGGCTTCATCGTAACCGGCCTCTTTCGCCTCGCGCTTTGCCAGCTGCGAATTGACATAGTAGCCGGTGACTTTGGCCCGCGTCATGCTGACATTGACATGATGCCGCGCAATGGAAGAGATGCAGACCCGAATCCCGTTTTTGATCCCTTCGTCGCCCAGGTAGGTGCCCCATGGCCATGCCGCAATCGTGAGATGAATCGGGTTGTCCTTGACATAAAGCCCCATCTCGCCGTAGCCGATAAAGGCAATCGGCCGAATATAGCCCTCTTCCAGCTTATTCACCCGAACCGTTTCAACAATCGCCTGCTCGATCTCTTTTGCCGAATAGGGGAGCTTCATTTTTACAATATGCGCGGAGCCGAAGAGTCGTGCCACATGGTCGTTCAGCCGAAAGATGGCGGTTCCCGATTTTCCTTTGTAACAGCGTATCCCTTCGAAGACGCCGAGGCCGTAATGCAGGGTGTGGGTTAAGACATGAACGGTGGCCTCTTTCCAGGGAACCAGCGTTCCATCCATCCAAATAAAGGGGGTTTCTTTCAGCATTGCTTGTCCATCCAAACTGTTTTTAGAGAAGGCATCATATAAAAAAGGCCGGGGGGTGTCAA
>CAZSME010000273.1:0-1697 GCA_964607665.1 uncultured Nitrospirota bacterium
ATTTTCATTGATCAAGACCTTTAATTGGAAACGGGGTCTTGCCGTTTACTGCAAGCCCCCAATCTGCTAATAATTCTTCTTGATGTATTTCAACCCATGCCACCACAAGTTTATGCTTTTTAGGCGGTAGATGGCCAGCCAGTACGGCTCCATCATGAATGGAGTAGACGGCAACTTCTCCCTGATATTCTGCATGGATATGGGGTGTATGGTGTTTTTCTATATCACGAAAAAACATCCGAATTAAGATTCCATAAAACATTGAAATGGTCGGCATCGTTTTTTTAGCCCGTTGTTATACCGTTCAGATGAAAAGGGGGCCGACCTCATCAAGAAGAAGCTTGCCCGAACGGGTTCCGCAATATAATCGTTTCGTCGCGTCGAACACCGGTTGAGACGATATCAATTCGGCAACCGACTTCTCTGGAAATGGCCTCCAAATAGGCCTGTGCATTTTTGGGCAGCTTTTCGTAAGAGCGAATCCCCGCGGTTGTTTCCGTCCAACCGGGGAGAGTGATAAATCGCGGCGTGCATTCTTCCAAAACGGGTAAGGAGGCGGGCATTTCTTTAAACAATCGGCCCTCGTATTCATATTCTACGCAGATCTGAAGCTCCGGCTGACCGTCCAAGACATCCAGCTTGGTCACGGCAAGCGAAGAGAGGTTATTCACGCAGGCCGCGTATCGAACTAAAACGGCGTCAAACCAGCCGCAGCGGCGGGCCCGGCCGGTTGTGGCCCCAAACTCGCGCCCTTTCTCCCGAATGGCTTTCCCCATGGTCGTATCCAACTCGGAAGGAAACGGGCCCTGACCGACGCGTGTGGTATAGGCCTTCGTCACGCCGAGCACTTCATCAATCTGGGTTGGCCCCACGCCGGCGCCCGTGCAGGCCCCGCCCGCAGTGGCGTTTGAAGAGGTGACAAACGGATAGGTGCCAAAGTCGATATCCAGGTGCGTCCCCTGCGCCCCCTCAAAAAGAATGTCCCGCCCCTGATGAATGGCCCGGTTTACAAGCTGTATGGTATTTGCAACATACGGTTTCAGTTGATCGCAATAGCCGGTATATTCCTTAAAGACTGGGTCCAGATCAAAGCCATCGAGATGATAAATCTCTTTCAGAAAAAGATTCATCTCGATCAGGTTACTTTCCAGCTTTCGTCGAAACGTCTTCTGATCAAAAAGATCAACAACACGGATACCGATTCGCGCGACTTTGTCGACGTATGCCGGGCCGATCCCGCGGCCGGTCGTGCCGATTTTTCGACTGCCCTTTATCTTCTCGCTTTCCCTGTCCAATATCCTATGATAAGGCATGATCAAGTGGGCCATCTCACTGATAAAAAGCCGTTCCGCGACGGGAATGCCATATGAGGAGAGAACGGCGACCTCTTCCAGAAAGGCTTTGGGATCGATCACCACGCCGTTGCCGATCACGGCCATTTTCCCAGGATGAAGAATGCCGGACGGGATCAGATGCAGGACGATCGTCTGATCGCCAACGACAACGGTGTGGCCCGCGTTATGTCCCCCCTGATAACGGACAATCCAATCGGCCTCTTCGGAAAGAAGATCAACGATCTTCCCCTTCCCTTCATCCCCCCACTGTGTTCCAACCACAACAAGATTCATCTGCCCCCTCTTTTTTAGAGTTTGACGATAAATCCGAAGCGGCCCCAAAGTCAATTGCCATTTTGTAAT
>CAZSME010000274.1:0-1682 GCA_964607665.1 uncultured Nitrospirota bacterium
CCCCGCCATGACCTCATCCGGTTCTAGCATACGAAAAAAGGAACCGTCAAGGCGATTTATCAGGGTAATGTGTACACACATAATATGCTGGTTTTCTCCTAAACGGGAGAAAGGGTGTCCTGTCCGAACGTTCGCAAGCCAGGTTATGTTGTTTTTTTGAACGCTTTTTAAAATAATCTATAATGCTTAATTGGCTGGAAATAGATTCTGTTTGACTTCTGAAATCAACTTCGGCAGTATACGAAAATCATGACGGCTCCAGGGGTACAAGTTCAGATTGAGATTGACGAAGCGACGTCGCAGGGGATTTATGCCAATATGGCGATTGTCGCGCATACGGAAACGGAGTTTGTCTTTGACTTTGTTTTTATCCAGCCGCAGGCCCCGAAGGCGAAAGTCCGCGCCCGCATCGTTACCTCCCCCGCCCATGCAAAGCGTTTTGCTGCGGCACTCCAAGACAATATCCGTCGATATGAAGAAAAACTGGGTGCGATTAAGGTTGCAGGCGAATCCGGGAGAAACAGCGAACGGTACGAAGGACACTATCTTTAGTTCATGCTGAAAGCCGTAGAATGGAGCAACGACGCGGTACGGATTCTGGATCAAACCCGGCTTCCAGGCGAGACCGTTTATATCGACTGCCGTGATGTTGAAACCGTCGCGCGAGCGATTTGCTCCCTTTCTGTTCGAGGCGCGCCGGCGATTGGCATTGCGGCCGCTTATGGTATTGCCCTCACCGCGCACAACAGCCCTGCCACCGCCTCCGATCCATTCCAACGCGAAATAGAAAACGCCCACACCCTGCTTTCCGCAACACGACCGACGGCCGTGAATCTCTTTGCGGCATTGAATCGAATGAAAACGGCCGCACGCGCTTGCCAGCAGGAACCGCTTTCGATTCAAAAAAAGACCCTGCTTGCGGAGGCCGATGCAATCCTTCATGAAGACATTGAGGCAAACGTTGCGATGGGTCGATTTGGGGCGACGCTGATCGAACAAGGGGATGGCATCCTTACGTACTGTAACACCGGCGCGTTGGCGACCGGCGGTTATGGAACCGCCCTTGGGGTGATTCGCGCCGCATCCGAGGCAGGCAAGAAGATATCTGTTTTTGTCCCCGAGACCCGTCCTGTTCTGCAAGGCGCGCGGCTAACCGGATGGGAGTTACAACAGGAAAAGATTCCGGCCACGCTTATTACCGATAACATGGTGGGGCTGATGATGCGATTGGGCAAGATACAACGGTGCATCGTTGGTGCGGATCGGATTGCCGCGAATGGCGATCTGGCCAATAAAATCGGCACCTATACACTTGCCGTGTTGGCCCGGGCGCATAAGATTCCGTTTTATGTTGCCGCGCCGACCTCGACGATTGATTTGAATACCCCCTCGGGGGATCAGATTCCGATTGAGGAACGAGACCCCGCGGAAGTCACGACGGTTAGAGGAATTCGATTTGCCCCCGATGGGATTGCCGTGTCGAATCCCGCGTTTGATATTACCCCTGCAAAATATATTAAAGCGATCATTACCGAAAAGGGAATTCTCAAGCCGGGGCGGATCAAGAGCGACTAGCGCTTTGACAATTTAATTACAAAACATTTTTCGTCATTCCGGAATGCCTCTATCCGGAATCCAGTCTTTCTGAAGATTCTGGATTCCGGCTTAAACATTGCCGGAAT
>CAZSME010000275.1:0-1682 GCA_964607665.1 uncultured Nitrospirota bacterium
CCCAGGGCAGGCCCGAAGATACGCACTGGGCCGACGTTGCCCCTCGGCGCAAAGTGGAAGGAGGCGACTTGCGGATATTGCCTTACGGGAGGTTAGTGCGACCCACCGGAGCGGCCTGCTCGTTTCTGTTCGTGTCGGATAAGGAGTTCCATGGCCGCGCGAACGGCGACACCGCGATGACTCATCCGACTCTTTTCGGTTGATGATAACTCCGCAAAGGTCTTACCATATTCCGGAACAAAGAAGATCGGATCATATCCAAAACCGCTTCGTCCCACCTCCTTGTGGGTGATTCGTCCTTCGCAACGTCCCTCAACCACTGCAACGTTCCCCGTCGGATCGGCAATGGCCATGGTACAGACAAACCGTGCGGAACGTTTTTCATCTGAAAGATTCCCTAGCGCATCCAAAACCTTTTTCCGGTTATCTGCGTAGGTCACGTTCTCACCGGCAAAGCGGGCTGAAAAAAGCCCCGGCGCACCGTTTAAGGCATCAATCTCCAGACCGGAGTCATCCCCCAACGCCCATTCCCGACAAGTCTTTGCGGCATAAACAGCTTTAACTATTGCATTGTCGCGATAGGTCACACCGGTTTCAGGGGGCAACGTTATATTCTTTGGTAAAAGACGTACATCAATATCAAGCTGCTCTTTAAGAATCGCTTCGATCTCTCGTCCCTTGTCCCGATTTTCCGTCGCAAGGATAAGAATCACGCAAGGGGTCCCAAAATCTTTTTTTGGATCGCGACGAGTTTTTTAATCCCCTTTGATGCCAGACCCAGCAGGGCATCCAGTTCCTCTTTTTTAAATGGGGTCTGCTCTGCGGTACCTTGCACCTCCACAAATTCGCCCTTCCCGGTCATCACCACATTCATATCGACTTCGGCCGTCGAATCTTCAGAATAGTTCAGGTCCAGAAGGAGCTCTCCATTTATCTTGCCGACACTGATCGCGGCCAGATAATCCCGCACCGGTAATTGATTGAGCTTACCCGTCTTCGTCAAGAGCCGAAGGGCATCTACCAAGGCAACGAAGGCGCCGGTAATTGCCGCTGTACGCGTTCCGCCATCGGCCTGGATCACGTCACAATCAATTACGACAGATCGTTCTCCTAACCGGGAGAGGTCGATGATCGATCGAAGTGATCGTCCAATCAATCGTTGAATTTCGTGAGTGCGGCCTCCTATTTTTCCTTTGATCACCTCCCGTGTAATCCGATCTTGTGATGATCGTGGCAGCATCGCGTATTCTGCTGTTACCCATCCTTTTCCCTTGTTCCGCATGAACGGAGGAATACGTTCCTCAATCGTCGCGGTGGCAATGACCTTGGTATCACCCATTTCAATCAAGACCGACCCTTCCGCGTGTTTGATAAAGTTGCGTGTAATTTTTACCGGTCGTAATTCATCCTTTTTTCTTCCATCAAAACGCATTTGGATTACCCCTTTCATGAAGTAAAATGACACAAACCATACTATTGGACTCTGGTAAAGATCAAAAATCGCAGGAGGATAAAGACGTGCTTCCTTTCACCGGAAGGAAACATCAAAATGAAAGAATCTAAGAAAAAGGGAGGAAGCAATGCCCGCTATCCCAGATAAAAAATTACCGGGATAGCGGTAACATACAAGGAAGCGTTAAAACCACCCCCTAACCATCGCTATCGCTGTCTTTGTCGCTATC
>CAZSME010000276.1:0-1657 GCA_964607665.1 uncultured Nitrospirota bacterium
CTCTCCCCCGGCCCCCCCCCCATGCACTTTAACAGAGTGGTCCAGGACAAAGACAACCGAGCGTCCCTCTTGAGCAATCTTTATAACACGGTTGGCCGCGGCCCGTCTTTTTAATTTCATTACTTCCAGAAGATTCGCGGTTGGCTCCGGCATCGGGCCGTACCGATCGATCATCTCGTCGCCGATCTGATTAACGTCTCCTATCGTTTTTACTGTTGAAAGACGTCGGTAGAAGGTGAGCCGTTGATGCGCGTCGGGGATGTAGGTCTCGGCAATATAGGCGGAGCAGGACAGTTGCAGCTCCGGCTCAATCTCTTTTTCCATTGGCGTTCCTCTTAATGCGCTGACCATTTCATCAATCATCGTGAGATAAAGATCAAAGCCGACCGCGGCGATTTGGCCCGATTGTTCCGATCCCAGTAAGTTTCCGGCGCCGCGAATTTCTAAATCGCGCGCCGCGATTTTAAATCCTGCCCCCAGCTCGGTAAACTCCTGAATCGTTTGGAGCCGCTTTTGTGCCGCCTCTGTTAAGATTTTTTCTTCCTGCACCAGTAGATAGGCATAGGCCTGCTCCCCCGATCGGCCGACCCGCCCGCGCAGTTGATACAGCTCGGCCAATCCAAACCGGTCGGCGTTATTAATAATGATCGTGTTGGCCGAAGGGATATCCAGTCCCGACTCGATAATGGTTGTTGTGACTAAGACGTTATATTCTTTCGAGAGGAACCGGGTGATGACCCCTTCGAGCAGACCCTCCCGCATCTGGCCATGCGCGATTCCGATTTTCGCCTCCGGGATCAGATCGGCCAGAAACGTTCCGATCGCTTCGATATTCTGAACACGGTTGTGAACAAAAAAAACCTGGCCGCCGCGCACCAACTCGCGAAAGATCACCTCTCGAATCAGTTTGGGATCGAATGGGGCCAGCAGCGTTCGAATCGAAAGCCGGTTAACCGGCGGGGTCTCAATCACCGTCAGGTCGCGCAGTTTTCCCAACGCCATCTGCAACGTCCTCGGAATCGGCGTCGCCGTCAGGGTCAAAACCGCAACCTCTTTTCGTAACTGCTTCAGTTTCTCTTTATGCCGCACCCCAAATCGGTGCTCCTCGTCCACAATCACCAATCCGAGGTCCTGAAATACGACATCTTTTTGAAGCAGCCGGTGCGTGCCGATGACGATGTCGATCGCCCCTTTTTTGATATCGGCCAGGATCGCCTTTTGCTCCTTCGCGGAACGAAATCGAGAGAGCACCGCAACCTTGACCGGAAACGGGGCAAACCGTTTTGTAAAGGTCTCGCCATGTTGCAACGCGAGCAGCGTGGTGGGGACCATCACAACCACCTGTTTATTATCCATCGCGGCCAAAAACGCGCCCCGCATCGCCACCTCGGTTTTTCCATATCCGACATCGCCGCAGATGAGTCGATCCATCGGCCTCTCGCCTTGCATATCGTTAATGATGTCGTCGACCGCGCGAAGCTGATCCGGTGTCTCTTCGTATTCAAACGCGGCGGAAAACTCATCCAGATGCGGCGTGGGTCGAAACCGGTGTCCTTCCGCCAGTTCGCGTTCCGCGTACAGTTTTAAGAGTTCGTCGGTCATCTCGCGAATCTGTTTTTGCACCTTTTCTTTTGTGCGGGCCCATCGGCCCGGCCCG
>CAZSME010000277.1:0-1616 GCA_964607665.1 uncultured Nitrospirota bacterium
ATAGGAATTCTATTGGGCTTCGTTGGTTCGGCGAATGCCGAGTCGTTACTGATCAATGGGGCGGGCGCGACCTTTCCGTATCCGATCTATTCAAAATGGTTTAATGCCTATGCCAAGGTCAATACGGATGCACGAATCAACTACCAGTCGATTGGGTCGGGCGGAGGCATTCGGCAGGTCTCCGAACAGGCGGTCGATTTCGGAGCGACCGATGCCCCAATGACCGACGAAGAGATGAAAAAGGCCAAAGCCCCTCTGCTTCATTTCCCAACCGTTGTCGGGGCCGTCGTCCCGGTCTTCAATCTACCCGGCATTTCATCTGATTTGAACCTGACCCGAAAGGCCCTGACAGAGATTTTTCTGGGAAAGATTACAAAATGGAACGACCCGGAGATTGCGAAGAACAACCCGGGGATCACCCTGCCGGATAAACCGATTTTGGTTGTGCACCGATCGGATGGATCGGGGACAACCTATGTCTTTACCGATTATCTCTCCCGAGCGAATTCCGAATGGGAAAAGAAGGTCGGTACCGGAAAGGCGGTGAAATGGCCGGTCGGCATTGGGGGGAAAGGAAACGAAGGGGTGAGCGGCCTTGTTTCTCAAACGCCGTTTTCGCTGGGATATGTGGAACTCAATTATGCGATGCACAATAAACTGGCCATGGGGAATGTTGAGAATAAAAGCAAAAAGTTTGTTTCACCGAACCTTGAAACCGTAACCGCGGCGGCCGCCTTGTCTGAAATGCCAAACGATTTCAGGGTCTCGATAATCGATCCACCGGGGGAGGGGGCTTACCCGATATCAAGTTTTACCTGGCTTCTGATACCGGAGAAGATTACCGACCCGGGGAAAAAGAAGGCGCTGATCGGTTTCTTAAAATGGATGTTACGGGAAGGGCAAAGCCAGGCCCCGACATTAGGCTACGCCCCTCTTCCATCAAAGGTTATCGCAATGGAAGAAAAGGCCATCGCGCAGATTCAGTGAACATATTATCTTGGGGTTGCGTATTTTATCTTCAAGTGGTAGCATCCCGAAATTAGTTGTCTCAATAACATAAGGGCACCTCTCTAAAAACCGTCACGAGCGGCTCAAGTGCAAGGCGCCCGGAGCACAGGAACCGCAATGTACGCGGTGTACATGAGGATTCCGAGCACCGCGCAACGCAGCAATTGGGTCGCACAGTAGGTTTTTAGAGGTGCCCATAATAAAAGGAGGAAGGATGTCGGACATTTTGGTTGTCAGCTCGAAAGTAAAAAAGTTTATTCAGGAGAAGGCGGAGTTTAATACTTCCGGTGAGTTTCTCACGGCCCTGTCGCATCGTGTCGAGAATTTGTGTTTGGAAGCGGCCGCGCGCGCCCGCAACGATAAACGCAAAACGGTTAAGGAACGCGATCTCCTATAAATGCGCTTTGAGGAAACACGATGGCGCTTTTGCAGAAAACATCGGGGGTCCTGTTTCTTTTCGTGTTAGGGGGGGCGATTTTCGGCGGCCTTCTGGGCGAAGCGCTTTTGTTTTTCTCCCCCACCGGTATGCTCAAGGAGGCGTTTCTGAAAAGCTATCAAGTGGGGATTGTGACCCCGATAACGGTTGACCTCTTCTTAATCACATTCAC
>CAZSME010000278.1:0-1604 GCA_964607665.1 uncultured Nitrospirota bacterium
GCGGCGATCATTTTAGCCGCGGGCGAAGGGAAACGGATGAAGTCCAAACGCCACAAGGTGCTGCACCCGCTCGGTGGCGTTCCGATTATTTTTTATCTTTTAAAGCTTGTGCAACCGTTTTCGTTTGAGAAGGTCATCGTCGTCATTGGTCATCAGGCGGATCAGATGAAGGCGGTTCTGAAAGGACAACATGTTCAGACTGTTCTGCAATCCCCCCCTCGTGGAACGGGTGATGCCGTTTCTCGCGCCAACCCATACCTGAAAGGGTTTACCGGCCCCGTGCTGATTCTGAATGGAGATACCCCTCTTATCACCACCGACACCCTCATCCGTCTTTGGGAGACACATCGAAAAGAAAAAGCGGTCTTGTCTCTGCTCACCGCATCGTTCGCTGACCCCACGGGATATGGCCGGATTATTCGCGCGAAAGACGGAACAATTGACCGAATCATCGAAGAAAAAGATGCGACCGATCGAGAACGTCAGATTCAGGAGGGGAATGCGGGCACCTATCTTGTCGAGTCCCGCTTTCTCTTTGATGCGTTAACGCACATTGCACCGCATAATCAACAGAACGAATATTATTTAACCGACATCGTAAAGGTCGCGAGGACAAAGGGCGCCCGCATATTGGGTGTGCAAACAGACGCCGAAGAGGTTCTGGGGATTAACAGTCGAGCCGATCTGGCCGAGGCGGAAAAGATTTTGCAGCGGCAAATTGTAAGGCGATGGATGGAGGCGGGGGTGACCATTATCGATCCCACGCGTGTGAGAATCGATGCAGAGGTTACGATTGGACAAGATACGATTCTCCATCCGGGGGTGACACTCGAGGGCAAAACAAAAATTGGAAAAGGGGCGACGCTTTACGCCTGCCGCATTAAGGACAGTGATATTGGAGACGATCTCTTTATCCGAGATCAGTCCGTTATTGAAGGGGCCATCATCGAGTCGGGCGTGACGGTTGGCCCATTTGCCCATCTTCGGCCGGGAACGGTGCTTCGCAAAGGGGTCCGAGTCGGAAACTTTGTTGAGATCAAAAAGAGCGAGTTAGGGGAGGGGAGTAAGGCGAATCACTTGACCTATCTGGGCGATGCCCATATTGGAAAAGGGGTGAACATTGGTGCAGGGACGATCACCTGTAACTTCGATGGCCGAAAAAAATACGAAACGGTAATCGAGGATGATGTCTTTGTAGGCAGCGATACGCAACTGATCGCGCCGGTTCGGGTTGGGGCACGATCATTGATTGCCGCAGGGTCCACGATCACGAAAGATGTGGAACCGGACTCGCTGGCGATCTCGCGCGTAAAACAGGTCGTTGTTAAGAACTGGGTCAAAAAGAAAAAGAGGGAATAGACCTAATTTCTCTCCAAGGCTAAGGTAAAGTCGGTCATTCCGGCAATGTTTAAGCCGGAATCCAGTACCCCCACCCTCGCCCTCCCCCGCAAGCGGGAGAGGGGATGGGAGAGGGTGGATTCCGTAGGCATTCCGGAATGACAAAAAATATTTTGTAATTAAATTGTCAAAGTACTAGGGTGGGGGGAGGTTTCTATGTGCGGTATTATTGGATATGTCGGTCATCAGCATGTTATTTCGGTGGT
>CAZSME010000279.1:0-1583 GCA_964607665.1 uncultured Nitrospirota bacterium
GCTGCGTTGCGCGGTGCTCGCAGTGCACGTTGCACTCGGAATCCTCATGTACACTGCGTACATTGCGGTTCCTGTGCGTAGTCGCCCAGGCACTTGGGCCGCTCGTGACGGTTTTTAGAGGCGCCCTGTAATATCATTTTTTAAAAGATCATGAAACTTAAAAAACTTCAAGAACTTCCCCGATACATTCGCGGAAAGAAGGTCGTTCTGGCCAACGGCTGTTTTGATCTACTTCATGTGGGCCACATTCGCTATCTTAACGCCGCGCGTCGATTAGGCGATCTTTTAATCGTGGCCGTCAACGGGGACCGATCGGTACGCCGCCTCAAAGGGGCGGGACGGCCCATCTTAACTGAAAAAGAACGGGCGCTTTTGCTTACCTCATTGCGTTGTGTGGACTATCTGGTGATCTTCAATGAGCCGAATGTTTCAAAGATATTGCGATTCTTAAAGCCATCGATCCATGCCAAAGGTACCGACTACACCGAGGCGTCAGTTCCGGAAGGGGAGATTGTTCGGGGATATGGCGGATCGGTCAAGATTGTAGGGGATCCGAAACGTCATGCGACCCGCGACCTGATTCGTAAAATTGGGGAAACATCGGCGTGAGACCGAAACGGATTCTTGTCGTTAAGCTGGGTGCTCTGGGCGATATTGTTCATTGTCTTCCGGCGGTTTCCCAACTGCAAACGGCCTTTCCCAAGGCGCAGATCGACTGGCTCATTGAAACGAAAAACAGCCTTATGGTGGAAATGAGCGGTTTGAATGTTGGCATCATTCCGATTGACACCTATCAATGGCGCCAAAACATCGGGTGGAATACCGTAAAAGAGGTTGCGCAATCTGTTAAGAAAATAAGGGCCATCTCTTATGATTGCACGATTGATTTTCAAGGATTGATCAAGTCGGCCTTTTTGACTTATCTATCCAATGCGCCCCGACGGATTGGCCGCGCCCGCGCGTTCCTAAAAGAGCCGATCAGCCGGTTTTTTTATACCGAAGAGGTTGATATAAAGCGGGCGCATATTATCGATCAGCATCTGGAATTATTGGCGCCTTTAGGGATCGACTCGAATCGAAAGATCCGTGTACCGCTTCGTGCCTCGGATCCGGTTTATCAGAGAATGGAGAAAAAGTTAAATCGCCTTTCTCGGTATGTTGTTATTCATCCCGGCGGTAGTTGGCCGACAAAACGATGGGAACCGGCCCGCTATGGAAGGCTGGCGTTGCAACTTCAGAAAAAGGGGTGGCCTGTTGTCATCACATGGGGGCCGGGTGAGGAACATCTTATCGGTGCGATGGGGGCTGTCGCCGGAGACGGGATTCTTAAAATAGCCACAACACTGGAGGAGTTTGTGGCGTTGTGCAACGGAGGGTCTCTTTTTGTCGGAGGGGATACCGGGCCGTTGCATATTGCCGAGGCGATCGGTGTTCCGGTTGTCGCCATTTTTGGACCGACCGATTCCAGACGCAATGGTCCATTTCATACCGATAACCTTGTTGTGGAACAGGAGCTTCCTTGTCGGCCGTGTAACGCACGCGAGAAATGTCCCCTTGACCACTTCAAGTGTCTGTTGGATATA
>CAZSME010000280.1:0-1554 GCA_964607665.1 uncultured Nitrospirota bacterium
CGAACCGGCGGCACCTCCATATCCATACAGGGGACCGGTGAACGATACGGATCATAAGGAGGCAGGCACAGGTCTTTTGGAGTGAGCATCACGGTATCTTTTGTATGGGTGACGAAGAATCCATCGCAACAAAGGGCCAACGGCAGGTGCACCTCCGGCTGTTCCGAGACAATGTATCCTTTTAATATCCAGTCGAAGAAATCCTGAGCCGTTTCGGCATGCCAAACCAACATGCCGGTTTCCAGCAGAAAGTTAATCTCGAGTGTGTCCGGTTGAATCGAGAGCGGCGAGTTGATCCCACGGCAGGTCACAATCACCTGAATCGGAAGACGGGATCCGGCCCACATCGGAAAGTTCTCAAAGGCCCGCATCGTGCCGGGACCCGCGGTGGTCGTAAAAACGCGCGCACCGCCAAACGAGGCCCCCGCGCACTGACCCATCACCGCAAACTCGCTTTCGCCGCGCATGTAGTCCGCCACATACCCTTCGGCATACAACTCGCCAATTAACGCGGCCGCCTCACTCTGAGGGGTAATCGGATAGGCCACCATCACATCGACGCTTGCCCTGCGAATCGCCTCTTTAATCACCTCACTGCCGGTAAAAAAGGCCGCCTCACGGGGCGCTTCATTGAAAAGATAATAAGGGTCGGTATAGGTTTGGCCCTTTTTATTTTTCGTGCCAATCAAACTTCTTTGTGATTCTGAAAGTTCGTTCGCCATTTTAATACCTCCCTGTTTTCTCGTTCCGTTGCAAACAACCGCCCTATCGGTGAAGGGCCGGCCGGCATCCACCCCTCGCCACCTCCTCCCACCCTCCCCCCTCAAAGGGGAGGAGAGGAGGCTAGCCGCCTTCGGCTAATTTTGCGAAAATGTTATCCGCGTGTTGGTCGTCCCCGCGTCCTGACTCCAGATCCGGCTTTACAAATGATGTTCCTTTGAGCTTACTCACCCACTCGGCCAGCCGCAATATTTTCTCCGCGGACGCATCTCTAAAAGAGAGGTTCGCATCTTCATGACCCGCCATTGCACACATTGCAATTGTAAAACAGGTTGTTCCGCCCCGGATAATCTTCAACGAAAGATTGGCCTGATGGCAATGAACGCCAACGAACATGCAGACATCTTCTTTGTTGTGCCAGATGGTTAAGTTGGGGTGGTTCGGGTTGATTTCGACGTCGGGATTGATTTTTGGATATTTGGGCCGGTAGTCGGCCATCGGAATAATGCGTGCGGGAATGATATCGGCCAGAATTTTAATTGCCTTTGCCTTCTTCGCGGCCTTGGCATTCCAGTCCCAAAGGACAAGAGGCCCCGGATGAATTGTAGGATTCTGCGCCTCTAACAACTTCCGGGCCGCCACCTCCATTGCCCTCTCTTCGGGGACAATCTCCCCCTCGATATGCGCCTCGCCCGGCTCTGGGAGAATAACCCCCATTCTCGCCGCGGAAGGGCAGAAATACGCTTCTGGCCCTGCCAACACTTGATATTTTGTCATTCGCCCTCCCCGTTGGATGATGGAAAAATCTATCACGCAGGCTTTCTCCAAGTCAAG
>CAZSME010000281.1:0-1551 GCA_964607665.1 uncultured Nitrospirota bacterium
GACAATGACTTGACAGAGAAAGAACGCGTGTGGTAGAAACGACGTCCCTGCTTTTTAGGGCATTTTAGAATCGTGAAACAAACGGCTTTGATTTTGATAAGGGGATGGATATTCGCCGTCATTGGCATGGCGGGGACTCTGCCGGTTTCCTCCTTTGGCTACGATGAAATCGTCGTAAAAGGGGGCGGTACGATAACAGGCATGGCCACACTGCAGGGTGAGGTTCCGCCTCCGGTGGTCTTTCAGATCGGCCGAGCCCCTTTTAGTCAATATTGCCAAAAAATTTCAGACGGAAAAGGAAATGTTGTTTTAGAGGAGTATCATGTTGGACCCGAAGGCGGGATGCAAGATGTCATCGTGGCCGTGCAAGAGGTTAAACGTGGGAAGACGTTCGAGCCCGTTTCATCGAAATTCTTCGCAACTGATTGCATGTTTCATCCTGCAGAGGTCTCTCATCATGAGATGTACCAGTCTGATAACCTCGGCCGCGTTCACCACGTTCATCCCCTCGTTAGCATTTTTCAGGACAATCAGTCGATCTCGGTTATTAATCACGACCCTATTCCCCATAATGGTCAACTCTTTCAACAGGAAACCGGGCATGTCTTATTGAACTTCCCGATTCCGGTTTCTCCAAAAAATTGGGGAGGGGTTGCCCATTTTGAAAAGGGGCGAAAAATTGTTCAGATGATTTGCGGGATGCATGAGTATATGCAAACATACGGTTTGGTGGTTGATAATCCTTACTATGCCAAGACAAAACGGGATGGGCAGTTTGTGATTGATCAGCTTCCGCCGGGGAACTATCAGGTGTTGGCATGGCACCCTCACTTTAAGCCCATTACAAAAGAAATAACGGTTTCGGAGGGGGAATCGGTTTCGTTAAATTTTGAATTCCAATCAAAGGAAGTAAAACCCCGGATATTTGAATCAAAAGAAGGGTTCCGCGCTACGGCGGTACAACAACCATCGTAATATCACCATAAACAAAACAGGAGGCATTTAGATGAAGATGTCGTTAAAGCAGGTTGGATTTTTTGGCCTATTAGCCCTTGCAATCGTGTCGGGGCCGACTTTTGCTGCTGGGCCGGTGAGCAATGCTGATGTAAAGCAAGACAACGTAAAACCCGCCTGGCAGAATAAATTAGAAGAGCAGGAACTGATTGAGGCGACTGCGGAAGGGCGTCCACAGTCAATCAGACGCATGGATATGCTGCACGAAAAGGTGATGGAACAATTTTCTACTGAAGCGACGGGTCATGAAGGCCACGATATGCAGGCGCGTCCGGTCGGAACATTCTCGGCAATGAGCGGGCCGGGTCATCAGCTCGATATGTTCTCCGGCATGATGCAGCAGGGGGTGTTGCTGGGTCCCGTTGCGGACACAAAAGAATCGGTTCGCGCAGGCGGGCGTTGTCCAAAAAATGCCCCCGTGAAGGAGTTTAATCTGACCGCGATTAGTGTGGAGATCACATTAAACCGATGGCTCGATTATTATCCGGGGTATATGTACACCTTAACGGAGAATCTGGAAGCGGTTCGCGCGGAAGA
>CAZSME010000282.1:0-1536 GCA_964607665.1 uncultured Nitrospirota bacterium
ACCCATTGACAAAAAACAAAGTCGCGTGCGATTCTGATCGGCACACAATGAGTCGGTTTGCCGAAGGAGAAGCACAACGAATAAACACCTTTCTTTCACGGATGGATACCCCAAAAAAGAGGGCCTGTATGACCCCATTTACGAGCACGATAGCTGTGGCATCGGCTTTGTGGTCAACATTGCCGGAGTCCGCTCCCATGAGATTATCCAAAAGGGACTCACCGCACTTAATAATCTGAGTCATCGCGGCGCGGTCGGGTGCGATCCCTGCACCGGAGACGGCGCCGGTATCTTAATCCAAATCCCAGACAGGTTCTTCCGAAAGTCAAACGACGCGCAGTTTGACCTTCCTAAATTAGGACAGTACGGCGTCGGGATGGTCTTCCTCCCCAACAACACCGAAGAACGGCAGCTCTGCCAACAGGCCTTCGACACCCTTGTTACCGAAGAGGGCCAAACCGTCTTGGGATGGCGAGACGTCTCCCTCAATCGATCTCACTTAGGCGATACCGCACGGGCCACCCTGCCGGTTATTCGGCAGATATTTATTAAGAACAACGCTCTCAACCCCGCCGAGTTTGAACGAACGCTTTATCTTATTCGAAAGCGAGTGGAAAACGCCGTCCGTTCCCTGAATATAAAAGAGTCGTGCTATATCAGCAGCCTCTCTGCCAATACCTTGGTCTACAAGGGCCTGCTTCTGCCGGATCAGATTCCTCTTTTTTACGAAGACCTCACCGATCCCGCGATGGACAGCGCGCTGGCGCTGGTCCATTCTCGTTTCTCCACCAACACCTTTCCGACATGGCCGCTGGCGCATCCCTATCGATACATTTGCCATAACGGCGAGATTAATGCCTTGAAAGGCAATGTCAACTGGATGCGCGCGCGCGAAGGGCGGCTCTCTTCCCCCCACTTTGGAGACGATATCAAAAAGCTCTACCCGATTATCGCCGAACAACAAAGCGATTCCGCGTGCCTGGACAATGCGGTGGAGTTTCTGGTGATGGGGGGACGATCGCTGCCGCACGCGATGATGATGCTGATCCCCGAGGCATGGTCCGGCAATCCCCAGATGGATTTGGATCGCCGCGCCTTTTACGAATATCATGCCGCGATCATGGAGCCGTGGGACGGCCCTGCCGCCGTCGCGTTTACCGATGGGATACGGATCGGCGCGACGCTGGATCGCAATGGCCTTCGCCCCGGCCGATTCATGGTGACGAAGGACGGTTTGGCCATCCTCTCGTCTGAGGCCGGTGTCCTCCCCGTCTCCCCGGAAGAGATTATTCGAAAGGGACGTCTGCAGCCGGGAAAGATGTTTTTGGTTGATACCGGTTTGGGCCGGATTATCGAGGATGAAGAGATCAAGGCCGAGCTTGCCGCCCGCCGCCCCTACCGGCAATGGGTCTCGACCAATCGCATCCGGATGGAGGAGTTGCCCGATCCGATCTATATTACACAGCCCGATCACGCCACGTTACGGCAACGGCAGCAGGCCTTCGGCTATACGATTGAAGATTTGAAAATGCTGAT
>CAZSME010000283.1:0-1523 GCA_964607665.1 uncultured Nitrospirota bacterium
GCAAACAATTTTGCTTCGTATCAGAAGGAGGCCCGAAAGCATTTTGTCATCATCGATCCCCTTGAACGGTATAACACGATCAAGAAAGGGCTTTCGGAACGGAGCCGTACCGTCGGAGGCAAGGTCGATGAGGATGAAGCCTTAATTTGGAAAGCGGCCTATTCGGTCGAATATCCGGAGGTGATTTGTGGCGCGTTCGGTCCGGATTTCTTATCGGTTCCGGCGGAGATTATTGGCGCCGCGATGAAAGAGCATCAGGGATATTTCCCGATCACTGATCCAAAGGGCGGTCTCATGCCGCATTTTATCGCGGTCTTAAACAATCAGGACAAGAGTAAAAAAATTAAAAAAGGGTGTGAGCGGGTTTTGAAGGCCCGTCTTTCCGATGCGAAGTTTTATTTTGACCAGGATCGTAAACTCAAACTGATCGAACGGGTGGAAGGATTAAAGGGGGTGCTGTTTCAGGAGCAATTGGGCACCCTTTATGATAAGACACAACGATTAGTTCGGCTTGCCCAATTCTTAGCGCAAAAGAGTGGTCCTTCCGTGCTCAAAGAGGTGGAACAAGCCGCCTCTCTTTGTAAGTGTGACCTTCTTTGTGGCGTGGTTCGCGAGTTTCCTACGCTTCAGGGGATTATGGGACGGATTCTATCAACCCTTTCTTCTGAAAGTGGACAGGCAATTGAGGAGCATTATCGGCCTCGGTATCCTGGTGATCGGTTGCCCAAGAGCTTGGCCGGCCAGATACTGGCGATCGCCGATAAACTCGATACGATTGTTGGCTGTTTTGGAATCGGCGCGATCCCCACCGGTTCCGAAGACCCGTATGCCCTGCGTCGTCAGGGACTCGGAATCATCCAGATGTTTATTGCCACGCCCCAAAAAATCGCATTGCGCGATATCATCAACGAGGCGATTCGACTTTACGCGGGGCAGGGGGTCACGTTGAAGTCCGACACCTCTTCCGAGGTGTCGGCGTTCTTGCACCAGCGGATTGCCTCTTACTTGCAGTCGCAGAAGATTCGCTACGACATCATCGATACCGTCATGGTCAAAGAGGCCCCCGATGAGATTGTCGCGTTCGCAATGGCGCTGACCCGTTTTTCGGAAAATCCCCTTTTTGATCCATTAATGACCTGTTATAAGCGGGCGGCCCGGATTCTGCCCAACGGCTTTCGAGGAAATGTCACACCATCCCTCCTGACGGAAAAGGCTGAGCAAGAGTTGCATGCCTGTATTTCCCGTGTCGCAAACGACGTCGAGATTGCTTATCAGAAACGAGACCTGGATGCTGTTTTCAAGACGCTGGCAATGTTGTATAATCCGCTCGACCGGTTTTTCGTTGGTGTGATGGTCATGGACCAAAACGAGTCGATCCGAAACAATCGGCTTGCATTGCTCTATTTCGTTGTAACGATTTTTAATCGGTTTGGCGATTTTTCAAAAATTCAAGGGTGCCTCTAAAAACCGTCACGAGCGGCCCAAGTGCAAGGCGCACGGAGCGCAGGAACCGCAATGTACGC
>CAZSME010000284.1:0-1156 GCA_964607665.1 uncultured Nitrospirota bacterium
CAATTTCGGCGTGGGATGCAAAAGTTAGGCATTGAAATGATCGCGGCGTATTCTCCAGAGGCACGTGGACGGAGTGAACGGGCATTTGGGACGCATCAAGGCCGTCTTCCGCAGGAATTGGCTCTGATGGGGATCACGACGATGGAAGCGGCCAATGGCTACCTGCGAGACATCTACATGCCGCGTTTTAACGAGGAGTTTTGTGTGCAGGCGTCGGAGGAAGGGTCTGCATTTGTTCCGCTGGGAGAGGTGGATTTGGATGAGATTCTTTGTGAGCAACACGAGCGGAAAGTCGGACGGGATAATTGTGTTCGTTTTGAGGGACGCGTTTTACAGATTCCGAGCAATCCGTATCGTTGTCATTACATTGGAGCGACGGTTCGGGTGTCGCTTTATGGGGATGGGCGAGCGGCTCTTTTTCATGGGCCTCGAAAATTGGTGGAATACGATGAGAAAGGAGGGGCTGTTTGTAACTGGGAGAAGGCTGCGTAAATCCGCTTCGCGGCCAAACGGACCAAAGGGAAATGACCCCTTGATCCCCCTATGGGCAAAAGCGGACAATTCACGTGTTATGAAACCTTCCAGATTACGTGTCCTCAACATCACACGCACCCGACCCTTTATAGTATGCAACAGTGCGGGATTTGACAGGTGATAGATCAACAAGATATTTTGCGTTTTTGGAATACAGCACAAAGAGTAGGAATTAGCATTCATGGAACAATCAGATAAAGAACGAATCGTTCAGGGGATGTTTTCCTCGATTGCGCGCTATTATGATCTCAATAACACGCTTCTTTCGTTTGGGCTGCATCATCAATGGAAAAAAAAGACTATTGCGGCTGCGGCGCTTCGTCCCGGGGAGACGGTTTTAGATGTGGGGGCCGGTACGGCGGACCTAGCCATCTTGGCGGCTCAGAAAGTGGGAACGACCGGGTATGTGATTGCATCGGATCTGAACCTCCCGATGTTAAAAATCGGACAGCAGAAACTTTCGGGCATTGCCAATCGTTCATCCGATTGTGTTTTGGCGAACGCGGAAGCCCTTCCATTAAAAGATCAATCGGTAGACGCGGTCTTAACTGGATTTTGTATGAGAAATGTGGCCGACTTGGAGCGCTCGCTCGCTGAGATTTTCCGTGTTCTGAAAAAAAAC
>CAZSME010000284.1:1166-1514 GCA_964607665.1 uncultured Nitrospirota bacterium
CGGTGATTGGGACGACGGTTTCAAGCGATCGTACCGGCGTTTATCAATACTTAACCGATTCGATTCGCAGATTTCCGAATCAAGAAGATTTTGCGGGAAAAATTAGAAAGGCTGGGTTTAGTGCAGTGACCTACCAAAACCTGACGGGCGGGATTGTCGCCATCCACATCGGAGTGAAGTAGGGGCAGGCCTTCTACCTGCCCTGGGCGGCCACAATGGCCGCCCATACGATTAAATGAAATGCGTTTGTATCAAGCGGTTGCTGCTGCCGTGACGTCGAGCTTAACTTGTGCTGTAATATCGTGCGGCATCTTAATGGAGATTAAAAATGAGCCGAGTTCCTTGATC